>JBECKU010000099.1:0-7107 GCA_040235385.1 Candidatus Sulfobium sp.
CCTGTATAGAAAAAAAATACCCTCCTCCACTTCCGGCTGAAACCGCTGAGTCCGGACCTGTATCGACCGAAAATTATCCTTATAAAACGGCGTATTATACTTTGCGAATATCGCAGGCTGTTAAAACTGATCATGCCAGAATACACATGTAAGTCCGGAAGAACGGCCTTTGAGTGTATTTCACGCATATACATAGATGGGACGCGCCCACAGTGACGACGCGTCAAATTGTTGCTATCCTCCTGTTATTAAACCTTTTTTCGGTCTGGCACTTTTATTGCAGCTTTGATACTGCAATGAGAGATCAAACAATTGAGATCAAAACAGAGGAGGATGATTATGGAAAACAAGGGGAAAATACTGGTCCTTGATGACGACCCTGTCGTCACGCTGAGTTGCAAACGCATCCTTGGCGCTGAAGGATACAATATCATCACCACCGACACGGGGGAAGATGCTATCAAGAAGGTTTCCAACGACGAATTCGATCTCCTTATATCAGATATAAGGCTTCCCGATATGAACGGGATTTCGGTCCTCAGAGAGTCGAAGTCCATTCAGCCCAAACTGGAAGTAGTAATCATCACAGGCTATCCCACTCTCGAAGATGCAAAGGAGTCGGTAAAGCTGGGGGCTTTCGAGTTCATCGAAAAACCCTTTACCCCTGATTTCATGCTAAATGTCGCAACAAAGGTCTTCGACAACAGGGGATGGATACTGAGAAAGGCATTCATCGATGAATTCCGCAATGAGATCGTATCGCTGAGGGATTCACAAAACCCGGTGATCTTTTACAAAGAGGGGACCTGGGCGAGACCGGTCAAAGACGGGCTCTGGGAAATCGGATGTGACATCAGGTACTGGCTCCTCAGCGGTCAGCTCATGTATATAGACCTGCCGGAATCCATCCCGGCCGTTCTTGCAGGGGAATGCTTTGCGAAGATACTTTCGGGCGAGGGGAAGACCGACGACCTCATATCGCCGATGACGGGCCGGGTCGTTCAGTTGAATCACCAGGCCAACACTGCTATGAGCGCCCTTGTGCGCGACAATCTGAGCGAAGGCTGGCTCCTCTGGCTGGCCCGCATAGAACCGATAAAGACGGCATAAGGAGGATTTATGACAGGAGACCCTAACATACTCATTGTGGACGATGAGCCCGTGGTGATCAGGAGCGCCGAGCGGGTGCTTCGATCGGAAGGATACAATGTTGAAGGCGCAATCGGCGGACGGGAAGCCATCACCAAGATCGGGCAGAATAATTTCGATCTCGTCTTTACGGACCTCAAGATGCCCGAGATCGACGGGATTACATTAATCCGGTGGATAAAGAAGACCAGGCCTTCTACCGGGATAGTAATCATCACGGGATATCCTTCCCAGGACACCATAAAGGAGGCCCTCGACCTCGGGATCATCGATTACGTTCCCAAACCCTTCACACCGGCCGTCCTGCTGGATGTGACCGAGAGGGCGGTGGAGTGGTCGAAAGGCCAGAAGGTCAAAGGCGAAAAAGGCGGTGATGAGTTCCCGCCGGCAATGGAAGCGGAGCTTGAAAGGGTAATCGAGGAATTCAGGCACAGACCCGGCAGTCTTATTCCTGTTCTCCAGCGCGCCCAGGAAATAGTCGGATACCTCCCCCCGGTGGTCCAGAAAAAAATAGCGAAGGGAATGAACCTCCCCCCCGCTGAGGTCCACAGCGTGGTCTCCTTTTATTCCTTCTTCACGATGAAACCAAGGGGCGACCATAATATAAGGGTTTGTCTCGGGACCGCATGTTATGTGAAAGGAATAGAAGGAGTGGTAAGCAAAATACGGGACAAGCTGAAAATAGAGATAGGGGAGACGACGGAGGACAGAAAATTCTCCCTGGAAGGCGTCCGCTGCCTGGGGGCGTGCGGTTTGGCGCCCGTAATGGTAGTCGACCAGGAAACATTCGGGGCCATGTCATCAAAGAAGGCGCTCGAGATCATAGGCCGATACGATCCCTCAGCAGTTGTTGCCCCGGAAGAAATGGAAGAATTCGATGCCGTAGTGGAAAAGGAGGGCTGAGAGAATGCCGAGATTGACAATTGAAGACCTTAAGAAGATCAAGGAGAAGCATAAAGCTGATTTCACACTCCGCGAAGGCGGATACAGAGCCAAGGTCACGGTGCATATGGGGACCTGCGGATTGGCCGCAGGGGCCAGGGACATCATGACAGCCCTGATGGATGAGATCACGAAATCCGGCCTTAATGACGTAATCGTCACGACCTCAGGCTGCGCGGGACTGTGCGCTCGGGAACCCCTGGCGACCGTCGAGATCATGAACCATCCGCCCGTTAAATACTGCGACCTCACCGGCGATAAGATGCGGGAGATATTCCACGAGCATGTTGAAGGAGGCAACCCCGTAGAAAAGTACGCACTGGTCGCAGGGTGCGAGACGACCTATTAGGGGCCATCGCAGGTCCGGAGAAAGTATAAGTACAGCCTTTTGATCATGAATGTGAGGAGGATATAGATGGAAAAATATCGTGCAAATTTAATGTTATGCGCCGGGACGGGCTGTGTTGCCGGTGGGACCATGAAAGTCCGGGACGCGCTCCGCGGAGAGATTGCCAAACGGGGGCTTGAAGATGAAATTAAGCTGGTCCTGACCGGCTGCAACGGATACTGCGCGGAAGGACCTGTCATGGCCGTCTATCCCGATCAGGTGTTTTACCAGAAGGTTACCGTTGATGAGATCCCCCGGTTGGTGGAAGAACATTTTCTCAAAGGAAGGCCTTACGAAAAATTGATGTTCAAAGAGCCTGAGAAGAAGACCGCCATCCCCCTGATGAACGACATACCTTTCTTCAAGCATCAGGTCCTGAGGGTCCTCAGGAACAAGGGCCTTATAGACCCTGAAAAGATCGAAGAATATATCTCCCGTGACGGGTACCAGGCAGCGGCCAGGGCCCTGACGGAGATGACACAGGAAGAGGTCATAAAAGTCATCAAGGATTCCGGGCTTCGGGGACGCGGGGGAGCGGGCTTCCCGACAGGCCTGAAATGGGAGTTTGCGTCAAAAGTGAAATCCGACATCAAATACATGTTATGTAACGGTGATGAAGGAGATCCCGGCGCTTTCATGGACAGGTCGGTCATGGAAGCCGACCCCCATTCAGTAATCGAAGGAATGATCATCGGAGCAAAAGCCATAGGCGCCCATCATGGTTACATATACGTAAGGGCCGAATATCCTCTCGCGGTGAAGCGTCTCCAGATGGCTATCGACCAGGCCACCGAGGCCGGTCTTCTGGGGAAGAATATTCTTGATACAGGATTTGACTTTGAACTGGGGATTTATCTCGGGGCGGGCGCCTTCGTGTGCGGTGAAGAGACCGCGCTGATGCGCTCGATAGAGGGCAAACGGGGAATGCCCAGACCGCGGCCCCCCTTCCCGGCCCAGAAGGGTCTATGGGACAAGCCTTCCGTCCTGAATAATGTCGAGACCCTCGCCCAGATAGCCCCGATCATCCTAAACGGCGCAGACTGGTACAGAAGTCTCGGGACGGAAAAAAGCGCGGGAACGAAGGTCTTCGCCCTCACGGGAGCAGTCAATAACGTAGGACTCGTGGAAGTCCCCATGGGAATCCCGCTGAGGAGGATCATTTACGATATCGGCGGGGGAATAAGGAAGGGCAGGAAGTTCAAAGCCGTACAGCTCGGCGGACCCTCAGGGGGCTGCATACCGGAGAGCCTCCTTGACACGCCCGTGACGTATGAAGATATCGTCGCCACCGGCGCGATCGTGGGGTCCGGCGGAATGGTGGTCATGGACGACAACACCTGCATGGTCGGGACGGCCAAGTTCTTCCTCGAGTTCACGGCGGACGAATCATGCGGGAAATGCACCCCCTGCCGTGTCGGGACAAAGGTACTCCTGGATATGCTCACCGACATTACCGAAGGAAGGGGGCAGGAAAGCGATATCGATACGCTCCAGGACCTCGCGAGGGACATCATCTCCACCTCGCTCTGCGGGCTGGGGCAGACCGCGCCGAATCCCATCCTCACCACGCTCAAGTACTTCAGGGACGAATATGAGTCCCACATAAAAGACCACTGGTGCAAAGCCGGCGTCTGCCGGAACCTGACGACGTTCTGGATAGATGAGAAACTCTGCAAGGGCTGCGGGGCATGCCTGAGGGCCTGTCCGTCAAAAGCCATCATGGGGGAGAAGAAGCAGCCCCATAAGATTATTCAGGAAGTCTGTGTCCACTGCAGGACCTGCTATGAAGCATGCAAATTCAAGTCGATAAAGATCCTGCCCGCCGGGTTCGAAGGAGACCCCTCCGAGCTTGTCGGAACTGCGCCGGCAGAAAGCAATACAGGAAAGGGGGAAGAGTAAATGATCGAACTTACCATAGACGGCAAAAATATCTCCGTGGAAGAAGGAACAACCATTCTCAAGGCGGCTCAGATGAACGGGATCCATATACCGAATCTGTGCTATGACAAAAGACTGAGGCCTTACGGCGGCTGCAGGCTCTGCGTAGTGGAGGTGGAAGGCCAGGCGAGGCTTTTCGCTTCATGTGCAACCCCGGCCGCCCCCGGAATGGTGGTGAAAACAGATACACCAAAACTGAGAAAATCCCGCCAGACCGTCCTCGAGATGCTGCTCATCCATCATCCGCTGGATTGTCCGGTCTGCGACAAAGCGGGGGAATGCGATCTTCAGGATGTCGCCTATGCATTCGGAAAACCGGAAGGTCGCTTCGTAAGGCACAGAAAAAGCGCCCCCCCGGATGTGAGAGGCCCTCTCGTAGAATTGACGGCAAACAGGTGCATCCTGTGCGGGAAATGCGTAAGGATCTGCGCCGAACACCAGGGCCGGGGCGCACTCGGTCTTATAGGAAGAGGATTTCCCACGGTGGTTCAGCCCGCCTTCGGGGAAATACTGGAGTGCGATTACTGCGGGCAGTGTATCGATATCTGTCCGACAGGAGCTCTTCTCAGCAAGCCGTTCAAGTACCAGGCGCGGGCATGGTTTCTTGAAGAACGGGATACCATATGTCCTTTCTGCGGCTGCGGCTGCACCCTTACGCTCGGATTAAGGGAAGGCAAGATCCTCAGATCCAGGGGAAAGGAAGACAATGGAAGAAATGAGGGGAATCTTTGTGGGAGGGGCAGGTTCGGGTTCGATTATATTTACAGCGAAAACCGGCTGAAGACCCCCCTGATCCGGAAAGAGGGGACCCTCGTACCCGTCTCATGGGAGGAGGCTCTCGATTTTATCAGCTACAACCTGAAACAGATCATTGCAGACCGGGGCAGTACATCCGTTGGGGCGATCGGCTCACATCGGTGCACGAACGAAGACAATTATATGCTGCGAAAATTCATTTCCCAGGTCATAGGGTCGGAGAATATCGATTTTTCGGGGGCGTTCGGATATGCAAAAGTCCAGAAAGCCCTCGACAGGTCTTTCGGCCTAAAGTTGCATCCCATTGACATGAAGGCGCCTCTGAACAAGGATGCCATTCTCGTCATCGAGTCTGACCCGAGCATCACCCATCCCGTTTTCGGTTTCAATATCCTTCAGGCGAAGAGGCAGGGTTCCAGTCTTCTTGTAGCGGATTACCGCGAGACAAAGCTGACACGTCACAGCACGTCCCACCTGAAAATGAGACCCGGGACCTCTGTTCCGCTTCTGAACGGGTTGATGAAAATCATCATCGATCAGGGTCTTTTTAACAGGGAGATCGTCTCAAAGACAGAGGGTTTTTCAGCTTTCGAGAAGGGACTCTCCGGCTTTCGGCCGGAGGTAGTTTCGGCGGTGACGGGGGTTCCCGAGGAAGCGCTGGTGAGCGCCGCCGAGACCTTCGCAAAGGCGAGCAACAGGCTGGTAGTCCTTACCCTCGGTGTCGCGGAAAACACGAAGGGGTCCGACGTGGTCACAGCGGCCTCCAACCTGCTCATCCTGCTGGGAGAAGAGACCGATGCCCTTCAGATACCCGCCGAATATGCGAATACGACCGGTGCGTACAAGATGGGGATCGGGCCGGACAGGACGTCGGTCCAGGGAAAAGATCTCTTCGAAATGCTCTATGAGCCCGGCTCCCTCAGTTCCCTCTTAGTGATGGGAGAAGACCCGGTATCGGCCTTCCCAGACGGTTCACGCGTTATGGATGCTCTCAAGTTGCTGGATTTTCTGGTCGTTCAGGATATTGCCTTGACTGAGACGGCAAAAATGGCTCATGTCGTACTTCCTGCCGCGAGTTGGCCGGAAAAAGAAGGAACGTTTACCAATGCGGAAGGAATAACGCAAAGAGTATCGAAGATAGTCGATGCACCCGGACAGGCACTGCCGGACTGGCAGATACTTCGAAACCTGGCGCTTTCGATGGGCGCCGAAAGCTCGGTCAGAACTCTGGAGAGTATATCGGATGAGATCAAAAATGCAGTAAGAGACGAACTAAATGTATCCGACAAAAGGATTTTCATCCCGGTATCATATACTGCGGGAGAAAAACCCGGTGCGGATTATCCGTTCTCTCTCGTCACGAGGGACATTTTACAGCACTCCGGCACGATGTCTACGAGGTCGAAGTCTCTTGATCTCGTCGTCAGCGAAGGTCTTCTCGAAATTAATGAGGAAGATGCAAAGAAGCTCGGGGTTTCCGATAACAGCCATGTAAGAATAACATCACCGAAGGGAACGGTCTATCTGAAGGCAAAGGTCTCTGACGCCGTGCCTCCGGGGTCCGTCTCGGCGCCGCTGCATTTCCCGCACGGCCGCGTCAACGCCCTTACCTCTGCCTCCCGGAATGGAGCCGCTGACAGGAGCTTGGTGATGGTAGAAGCAGTGACAGGATAATTCGCGTATGACCCTTCACGAGATCAAGACCATACTCAACGCGATCGTGATCACCGGCGCTAAGTTGCAGGACGTCGATATCCTGAGGGCGTACTGTGCGGACCTCATGAGCGACGTCCTGTCCTTCTCGATCGCTAATTCGCTCCTGATCACAGGGCTCACCAATGCCCAGGTAGTCCGCACGGCAGAATTCGCAAATATCAGGGCCGTCGTATTCGTCAGAAGCAAACGGCCGGATGCGGGAGTGATCACACTCGCAG
>JBECKU010000105.1:0-12898 GCA_040235385.1 Candidatus Sulfobium sp.
TCTGTCTCCACGGTCTCCGACGCGGGCCCTTTCTCACCTTCCAGTGGCTTTGTGTTCTTGCATTCAGGGAAGCCGGAGCAGGCCATAAACCTGCCGTGCCTGCCCCACCTTATCACCATCGGGCGCCCGCATTTCTCGCATACTTCTTCGGTGGGAATGTCCTGGGGCTTTACTTTTCCCGGAATCGCCAGGGCTTCGGCGAGCTTTGAATGAAAAGGGTTGTAAAAATCTCCGACTACCTTCACCCATTCTGTTTTCCCTTCCTCTATGCTGTCGAGTTTTTCCTCCATCCGGGCAGTAAAACCGACATCCATGAGTTCGGAAAACCTGTCTACGAGGAGGTCGTTCACCACGACGCCCAGTTCGGTCGGAATAAATTTTCCTTCAGTCTTATGGACATACTTCCTGTCCTGAATGGTGGACAGTATGGCTGCATACGTGCTCGGTCTGCCGATGCCTTTTTCCTCGAGGGTCTTGACCAGACTCGCCTCCGTATAGCGGGGAGGGGGTTGCGTAAAATGCTGTTTCGGCTGGATATCCAGCACGCTCAAACTCTCCCCCTCTTTCAAATCCGGGAGAAGAGATTCATTGTCCTCGAGGACCTCATCGCTGCTTTCCGTATATAACGCCATAAAGCCCGGAAACTTCATGATACTGCCGGTCACCTTGAATTCAGCCTTGTTACTGCACTTCTCGACCTCGCAAGTTATCTCGAAACCAGTCTGTTCGAACTCGGCAGGAGCCATCTGGCTGGCTATGAACCGGTTCCAGATGAGCCGGTAGAGCGAGAACTGGTCTTTGCTGAGATATTGTTTCACATTTTCCGGACTTTTATCGAGATAGGTTGGTCTGATAGCTTCATGGGCTTCCTGGGCCGAAGATTTACTTTTGAACACATTCGGCTTTTCGGGCAGATACCCGGCCCCGAATGTTTTTTCAATATAATCTTTCGCCGCGTTCCTGGCCTCATCGGATATCCTGAGCGAATCGGTCCTCATATATGAGATAAGCCCGGCGGAACCTTCCTCCCCAAGTTCTATTCCCTCGTAAAGCTGCTGCGCCACCGCCATGGTCTTCTTGGCGGCAAAGCGGAGTTTCCTCGAAGCTTCCTGCTGCAGCGTGCTCGTGATGAAGGGAGGAGAGGGCATTTTCTTTCTTTTCTTCCGCTCGATTTTCGCAAGCAGGAATTTTCCGGCTTTTATCGAGGAAACCACTTCTTCGGCTGTCTTTGAATCTTTGATATCCGCTTTCTCGCCGTTATATCTGGATAATTTGGCCCAGAACTTCGGAGGCAAAGAACCTTCTAATTCGGTGTTGATGGACCAGTACTCTTCGGGTGTAAAGGCCTCGATCTCCCGCTCCCTTTCCACAATGATCCGCACGGCGACGGACTGCACCCGGCCTGCACTCAACCCTCTTCTTACTTTCCTCCAAAGCAGGGGGCTGAGTTCATACCCCGCGAGCCTGTCAAGCACTCTTCTGGCGAGCTGGGCATCGACTTTTTGAGTATCGATAACGCCCGGGTGCTCTATAGAATCAAGGACGGCCGACTTCGTTATTTCATTGAACCTGATCCTGTAGATCTTCCTGGATTTGCCGTCGAGCACCTCGGCGATATGCCATGCTATGGCCTCGCCTTCCCTGTCCGGGTCCGGCGCCAGATAAATCGTCTCAGCGTCCCTTGACGCTTTCTTCAGTTCCTTTATAACCTTCTCCTTGCCGGGAATAATAATAAAATTCGGCTCGAAATTATTCTCGATATCGATGCCCATCTCCTTAACCGGCAGGTCTTTCACATGACCCACAGAGGCCTTCACATCAAAATCTTTTCCGAGAATTTTACTTATCGTCTTTGCCTTGGCAGGAGATTCGACTATTACCAGCGACTTCATGTATATCCTCCTGATTACAGTCCTTCCCGGACGATCAATTCCATATAATTCTTCTCCCTCCGCCGAACACGACGGAATAAATGTCTTCTTTATCGAAAGACGTCTTCCTTACAAGTAAATAAACAAGAAGTGACTTAAGGATGTCAAGTTCATCTTCCCTGAGACTTTCCGAAGATTCTAAAAATGCAAGCTCGTCGCTTAAATCGAAAAGCTCCGGCGTCTCATCTTCGATAGTATCGAGTATCTCGTCGGAGTAGAATTCCAGGTCCTTGGAGATCAGTTTTAAAATCTTTAATAGTTTTTTTGACAAAAGTTCACCTCATACCAAGTAAAATCTTTTCCCCATGGTCTGTTGCACGATTCCCTTCAACTCCAGGGAAAGAAGGACTTCCAGGACCTTATGTGAAGGGACTGAAGCCTCCCGGGAGATGAGATCGATGTGTTTCGGCTCCCTCGTCAGGCAGTTGCAGAGTGTCTTCTCCTCTTCCGACATATCAACTGGCTGTCTTTCCCCGGCGGCTTTGATAAAACCCCGCAGCAAAGGGCCCAGCTCCCCGATAATATCGCCGGTCTCCAGCACGATCTTCGCCCCCTGCCTGATAAGGCCGTTTGTACCGCCGGAATTAGGCGATGTAATATTCCCGGGGACCGCAAAAACTTCCTTGTTCTGTTCCAGCGCATACCGGGCGGTGATCAGTGAACCGCTGTCCGCGGCAGCCTCCACCACCAGTACCCCAAGAGACAGGGCGCTTATGATACGGTTCCTGCGGGGGAAATTCTCCTTGTTCGGTTTTGTTCCCGGCGTAAATTCACTGATTACGCATCCCGAAGCAGCAATTTTTTCCATGAGTGCGGCGTTCTCAGCGGGATACGGCACATCGGGGCCGGAACCCAGGACCGCAATGGTCCTTCCCCGGGACGAGAGAGAGCTCATATGGGCCAGGGTATCGATGCCCCGTGCCATCCCGCTGACAATCGTAAATCCAGCCGAGGACAGTTCTCCGGACAGCCGCTGTGTGACAGCCGCTCCGTAGGGCGTATGTTTTCTCGAACCCACGACGGCGATCGCGAATCTGTCGTCCGGTACATATTGTCCCTTCATATATAACACGATCGGAGCATCTTCCGTCTCCCTGAGGATCTCGGGATAATCGGGGTCGTGATAGCAGACGACCCTGATGGATTTCCTCTCCATATCTTTCAGATGTCTTTCTACCGCTTCCCATAACCTGAAGTTCCTGATCTGATCTGCTGTCCCCCTCCTCAACCCTTTTACCGAAAGAAGCTCCTTCGTACCCGCTCTGAAAATATTTTCGGGGCTTCCCATCGCGGAAAGCAGTTTTTTTGATATGACGGGACCGATTTCAGGAACGAGAGAGAGACCGATCCAGTACCTGGCTTCAGTCATTCGATCTCCTCAGCGACTTGTTCGCTTTCAAACGCAGGGCATTAAGTTTAATGAAACCTTCGGCATCCTTCTGGTAATAAACGTCCTCCGCCTCGAAGGTGGCAAGCTTACTGTCATAAAGAGAAGCCGGAGATTTTCTGCCCACTGTAAGACAGTTGCCTTTGAAGAGTTTCAACCTGGCAGTGCCGTTCGTGCTCTCCTGAATGCCGTCGATCAATTTCTGAAGGGCTATCCGCTCCGGGGAAAACCAGTAGCCGTTGTATATAAGTTCGGCATATCTGGGCATCAGGGAATCCAGCAGATGCTTCTCCTCCCTGTCGAGGGTTATCGACTCAACAGCCTTTCTCGCCGCATGGAGTATCGTGCCGCCGGGGGTTTCGTAAACTCCGCGGGACTTGATACCGACGTACCGGTTCTCAACGATATCGATCTTTCCGATCCCGTGCTTCCCGCCTGTCTCATTAAGTTTGTGAAGGACCTTTGCGGGCGACATTTTTTTGCCGTTGACCATTACAGGGTCCCCTTTTAGAAACGATATTTCGATATAGACGGGTCTGTCCGGAGTTGACTCTAAAGGACTCGTCATAGTGTGCATATCCGAGGGAGGCTCCTTCCAGGGATCTTCTAAAATACCTCCCTCATAACTGATATGAAATATGTTTCTATCCGTACTGAACGGCTTTTTTTTCGTTGCGGTGACCGGTATCGAATGCTTACTGGCATATTCAATAAGGGATTCTCTCGAATTGAACGTCCATTCCCTCCATGGGGCGATAACCTTGATGCCCGGCTCCAGAGCATAGTAAGTGAGCTCGAACCGTATCTGATCGTTGCCTTTTCCCGTGGCGCCGTGGGCCACTGAACGGGCGCCTTCCTTTTTAGCTATCTCTATCTGTTTTTTAGCGATGAGCGGCCTCGCGATCGATGTGCCGAGGAGGTAACTACCTTCATAGACTGCATTCCCTCTGAGCATCGGATATATATAATCTTTTACAAATTCCTCCCTTAGGTCCTCGACGTAAACCTTCGAGGCCCCGGTAGCAAGCGCCTTCTTCCTGACTTTTCGCAGATCCTCACCCTGTCCAAGGTCTGCGCAGAAGGCGACGACCTCTGCGCTGTAAGTCTCCTTCAGCCACCGGATTGCGACAGATGTATCAAGTCCCCCGGAATATGCAAGAATTATCTTTGCCATCGTATCTCCCTGAAATTCAGCACAAAAAACAGATAATGTGTACTTTACCCGCAAAAAAGCTTCCCGGCAAGTTTTAACCATAGCATAAAAGCCGGCCAAATGTAAATTTGCGAAAGACGCGCCTGAATTCACCATCAAAAAAAAGCAAAACCACGGAGAACACGGAGTTTTTTCTCTGTGATCTCAAGAACTTACTGTAAAGGACAATAAATGTCTTTAATTAAAAGAATTCCTTGATGCTTTGCATCGGGGTCGTTTTTTTTGCTTTAACCAATGTGTTGCTCTGTGATCTCAGTGGTCAGGCGGCGGATTCCGGTTATCGGCAGGATTTGCTATAAGGAGATCAGGGCTCATTCAATTGATATTTAATCTCAATTTCAGTTACTATTGATCGTGGAGAACAAGGTCTTCAGAAATTTTCTTGGGAAAAAGGGTCTCAAGCTTACGAAAGAGCGGACAGCTGTTCTTAAAGAGGTCTTTTCCTTCCATGGTCACTTCGAACCCGAACATCTCTATTTCAGACTCAGGGATCGGGGAGTCAAAGCGTCCAGGGCCTCGGTATACAGGACATTGCACCTTCTAGTGGAAAGCGGACTGGTGGAAAAGATCGCCCGGTCGGGAAAAGGGGGTAACATCTACGAGCATACGTACGGACACCATCATCACGATCACATGATCTGCGAGGATTGCGGCCACATTATAGAATTCTATTCCGAGGGGCTGGAGTCCATCCAGGAGCAGGTATGTATCGATAATAACTTCAGGGGCATCAGCCATACACTTGAAATAAGAGGATACTGTGAAACATGCCGGGAACTAAAACCGTAAGAGAAGACAGGAAAAAGCAGAAATATAACAGGATCGTTCTCGTGGGCAACCCGAATGTCGGCAAGAGCGTTATTTTCGGGCTGCTGACCGGAAAATATGTAACCGTCTCCAACTATCCCGGCACTACGGTTGAAATCTCAAGCGGAAATATAAATCTGGACAGCAAGAGGTTTGTCATCGTCGACTCCCCCGGCGTCAACAGTTTTATCCCCATGAGCGAGGACGAAAGGGTCACAAGGGACATACTTATTTCTGAAAAGCCGGAAAGCGTTATACTGGTCGGCGACTCGAAGAACCTTAAAAGGGCGCTATTACTCCTCCTCCAGTTGTCTGAAATGGACCTGCCGTGCCTTCTCGTTCTGAATATGGAAGACGAGGCAAACGCCAGGGGCATAGAGATCGATTACCGTAAGCTCGAAGAATTGCTTAACATCAGGATAATCGGTACCGTCGCGCCTCAGCGGAAGGGGATAACGAAGCTCAAGGAAGCGCTGCTTTCTCCCGGAAGACCGTCCGTTCACCCCTCTTACGGAGATGTTCTGGAGAATTACATAGAGAGGATATCAGGCCTGATCCCCGATTCGAATATTTCGGCAAGGTCCATTTCACTGATGGTGCTGGCAGGTGATGACAGCCTGAAGGAGTGGTTCGTTTCACGTCTGGATCCTGAAAAGATCAAGGAGATCGAGGACTTAAGGGATGAGGCCCAGTCAAAATTCAAGGATCCTCTCTCACAGATCATTTTCAGGAAGAGGTTCGATGCCGCAGGGGAGATCGTCGAAGCCGTATTGAAAAAGAGCGGTGGGGAAACGGGTACAGTCGCCCGATGGCTGGGGAAATGGACCATGCATCCCTTCTGGGGGATCTTTTTTCTCATCTTTGTCCTCTTCGGGTTCTACGAATTTGTTGGGGAATTCGGCGCCGGGATCATGGTGGACTTCTTTGAAGAAGTCATCTTCGGCACATATCTCAGCCCCGGTATAGAAAAACTGGTGAGGTATCTCGTTCCCTTTACGCTGCTTCAGGACCTTTTTGTAGGTCAGTACGGGCTCTTTACGATGGCCCTCACCTATGCGGTGGCCATAATATTGCCTATTACTACTACTTTTTTTATCGCTTTCGGCTTTTTGGAAGACAGCGGCTACCTGCCGAGGATCGCGGTCCTTACAAACAGCGCCTTTTCAAGAATAGGGCTTAACGGCAAGGCGGTGCTCCCCATGGTCCTCGGTCTTGGCTGCGGCACCATGGCGACAATGACGGCGAGGATACTGGAGACAAAAAGGGAAAGGATCATAGCAACGTTTCTCATCGCCCTTGCCATCCCCTGCTCCGCGCAGCTCGGGGTGATTCTAGGGATGCTGGGACCCTATCCCCTCAGGGTGGCGCTGTGGTGGGGGGGAACGGTATTGGCAGTGCTCGTCCTGGCCGGGTATATCGCCTCGAAGGTACTCCCCGGAGAAAAGGCTGACTTCTTTCTGGAACTTCCCCCTATCAGGCTGCCCCGGATGGGGAATATTCTCATGAAAACCCTCGGACGGATAGAATGGTACCTGAAAGAGGCAGTGCCGTTGTTCATGCTCGGAACATTGATCCTTTTCGTGCTCGATAAGTTGGAACTGCTGGGGTGGCTCGAAAAGATTCTCTCTCCCGTCATCAGCGGTCTTCTGGGACTGCCGGTGGAGGCAACGGGGGCTTTCCTGATGGGTTTCCTGCGGAGAGACTACGGAGCGGCGGGACTGTTCGATCTTTCGAAACAGGGGCTATTGAACGAAAATCAGATCATCGTGAGTATCATAACACTTACCCTCTTTGTGCCGTGTCTGGCGAATTTTTTCATGATCATCAAAGAGAGGGGCGCAAAAACCGCCCTTATGATGTTCGGCCTCATAACAGTCTTTGCCCTCCTCGTCGGGGGGAGCATCAATTTTCTTTTGAAAATAACTTAACTCCGGAGAATAAAAGTATTTTTTCATATTTTGCAGTTTTTGACAGCCTCTTTACCGCAGGGTTATAATCAACATTGACATGAAAATAAAAATCCTTGTCCTCTTTATGTTTCTCTCGGTCCTGCTTGGAGGCGCAGCAGGAAGCTATATAGCTCTGACGCATGCCACTCCGTCCATCGAAGAGCTCAGGCAATTCAAATCCCTGTCGGGTACAAAAATCTATTCCGATGACGACACTCTCATCGGGGAGTTGAAGATAGAGAAAGGGATTTTCGTTCCTGTTGAGAAGATCCCGAAGGACCTCATAAATGCAGTTATCGCGGTAGAGGACTCAAGATTCTGGAAACATAAAGGCATCGATTATTTCGCCATATCGCGGGCCCTCCTGAAGGACATCATCCACGGCAGCCTCAAGGAAGGGGGAAGCACAATTACCCAACAGCTTGCCAAGGTCGTCTTTCTCAGTCCGAAAAAGACGATCAGGAGAAAATTACTGGAGGCTTCCCTGGCGCTTAAGATCGAAAAGAACCTCACCAAGAAAGAGATCCTGGAACTCTATCTCAATAAGGTCTATTTCGGCCACGGCGCATATGGTGTCGAGATGGCGTCCAGGACATACTTCGGGAAATCCGTTCAGGACCTGAACCTTGCGGAGGCTTCTATGATCGCAAGCCTGGTGAAGGCCCCTACTTATTATTCGCCCTACAATGACCTGGCAAAGGCCAAGACGCGGCAGCAGGTAGTTCTTTCCCGGATGGTCGAGGAAGGTTATATTTCGCAGTCGCAAAAACAGATGGCATCCGGACAGCCCCTGTATCTGTCCAGCCGCAGGAAGGGTCTGGAAGCCTATAGTTATTTTATAGAATATATCAGGAAATATCTCGAAGACAGATATGGCGCCGACACAGTATACAAAGCGGGCCTGAGAGTCCACACCACGCTGGACAGGGAGATGCAGATTTCCGCTGTAAACGCGATACGGTCAGGTCTGAGGGATATCGACAAGCGCCGTGGATGGCGGGGCCCGGTCGAGCATAAGTCCGGTATCGATGTCGAAAAGGAACTGCGAACGAACGAACTGTCCACGCCGGTGGTAGTGAACCCGGGTGATGTCCACTCGGGGCTCGTCCTGAAAGTCTCCGGTAAAGAGGCTGTAGTCAAGACGAGAGGGGTTATCGGCAAACTCCCGCTGAGTGAGGCACGCTGGGCTTCGAGGGTGCTCGATCCGCAGAAGGATTCAGCAAAAACCCTGAAGAATTTCGCCCTCTCCAAAATATTGACCCCCGGGGATGTGATAAAGGTGAGCATAAAGAGGATCCAGAAAAACAAGGTCAGTCTGGCGCTCGAGCAGGAACCCGAGATCGAAGGGGCACTGGTCGCCGTCGAGCCCAATACCGGCTTTATCCGGGCCATGGTCGGAGGTTACGATTTCATAAAGAGCGGTTTCAACAGGGCGCTTTATGCCGAAAGGCAACCCGGCTCCGCATTCAAACCAGTGATTTATGCCGCCGCGATGGACAACGGATACACCCCCGCCAGCGTTATCAATGACGAACCGGTGACCTATATGGGCGGTCCGGACGGCGAATGGACCCCGGAAAATTATGATCACAAATATTATGGTCTGACCCGGCTCAGGGAAGCGCTTGTATACTCCAGAAACGTCGTAACGGTGAAACTCGTGGAATCCATGGGAATAGATACGCTGAGGACTTATGCCAAGCTCGCGGGCTATTCGGGGGAGATGCCGAGGAATCTCAGCATAGCGCTCGGTTCCTTCAATGTCACACCCATTGAACTCGCGTCGATATACAACGTCTTTGCCAGCGGCGGGATGAGGATAAAGCCCGCCGGGATAAAGTATATCACCGACTCCAAAGGAAGGGTCGTTGAGAGTAATGAGCCGGCTCCGGAGCAGGCGATCAGTCCCCAGACCGCTTTTCTGGTCACCTCCATGATGGAGGACGTCGTTCAGCAGGGGACCGGCTGGCGCGCCCGCGCGCTCGGGTTCCCGGTTGCGGGGAAGACCGGTACAACCAATGAATACAAGGACGCATGGTTTGTCGGATACTCCTCCAACCTCGTCGCGTGCGTCTGGGTAGGCTACGATAATTTCAAAACACTCGGCCCCCGCGAAACCGGGGCAAGGGCCGCATCCCCTGTCTGGGTCGAGTTCATGAACAACGCAGTAAAAGGAAAAGCCGAACCTTTTGCACAGCCCGAGGGGATTGTGAGTTATTTTATCGATCCTAAAACGGGACTGCTTTCCCCCGAGGATTCAGGGATCAGGGAGTACTTCAGAGAAGGCACGGAACCGCGGCAGTATGCTCCCTATAAGTCCATATGGGAAGTTCGCGATCCCTCCAGGTTCAATTTTGACTGAGGGGAACGATGCTCAGCTTTTCTTGGCTTTTTTGGAGATGTAGACGATGCAGTCTTCGCATATCCTGCCGGACTGGGTATTGCAGATCATCCTGTTCAGTTCCCAGCAGGGCTTTGTCTTGTCGATGTAAGCGGAACATTTGCTCTTTCTCTCTTCGGAGCAGGAGGTGAGTTCCCAGCAGGGGGCGTAATCCAGAAGCTTTTTTATCCCTTCGATACTGATCTTCTTATGATGGATCAGCTCTCTCAGGCACCTGAGCCACTTGATGTCGTTTTCCGAATAATATCTGTTCTTGTTCCTTCTGGCGGGTTTGATCAACCCGTGTTTTTCATAGAGCCTCAAAGTCTGGTCGGTAGTCCCGATCAGTTCGGCTACAATCCCGATGGGATAAAGCGGCATTCCTTTTTTTTCTTCTTCGGTCAGATCTTTACTCATTTTCTCCAGGCTGTTCTCTCCCTTGATCCATTAAGTGATGTTTCTTAATAATTCCAATTATTAATACATGTTCAAATTAAAAAATGCAAGCTTTTTATTTTTGATATTGACATTTCGGATCTGCTTATGTGAAAATTACACCGATTTTTCAAAGGAGGACCCCATATGCACGAACAGAAACTGTTACTGGATATATTCATAAACCCCGAGGTAATTCCGCACTTTGTCTCATACGCTTTCCTTGCTTCCATTCTGTTGATCGCGGTCTCGCTGCTTGTGAGGGGGTCCGTCAAGCTGATCCCGAAGGGTACGCAGAATTTCGTGGAAACGATAATCGACGCCCTCCTGAACCTGAGCGAAGAGAATATCGGGCACCACTGGGGCAAAACCCTTTTTCCGATGATCGCAACTATCGCTCTTTTTATCGCATTGTGTAACTTCATGGGTCTGGTCCCCGGCTTTACTTCACCCACGAGCAATATCAATACAAATGCCGCAATGGCGATACCGGTCTTTCTGGCGACGCATTTTTACGGGATCCGTGTCCACGGGATCGCATACATCAACCACTTCCTCGGTCCCATACGTTCCGTCTTCGCGCTTCCGCTCATGCTCCTCATGTTCGTCATCGAGTTTATCGGGCATCTCGCCAGACCCTTGACGCTCTCCGTAAGGCTCTTCGGAAATATGAGCGCCAAACATTATATCCTCGGAGTGCTCGGGATCCTCTCGCCGGCCATTATCCCCGTTGCCATACTCGTGCTCGGAGTGCTGGTCAGCGTGATCCAGGCATTTGTTTTCACACTGCTTACCGCTTTATATCTTGCTGGTGCCGTCGAAGAGGCACATTAAATCAAAGTCCTTTAGGAAGGAGGAAGAAGAATGAAGAAGACCATTGCTTTGATTCTGCTTTCGCTGTCTCTGGTTTTCCTGCTCGCCCCCGTTGTTTTCGCCGAGGAGGCGGAGGCGATGGCGACGACTTCTCCGGCTGATGCAAAACTGAAATACTACGCCATTGCGGCCCTGGCATGCGGTATCGCCATCGGGGTTGCCGCCTTCGGCGCCAGTATCGGCCAGGGTATGGGTCTTAAGGGTGCAACCGAGGGTATCGCAAGAAACCCCGGGGCGTCCGGAAAGATCACCACGACCCTGATCATCGGTCTCGCCATGATCGAGTCTCTCGCGATCTACGCACTCGTTGTCGCACTGATCCTGCTCTTTGTGAACCCGTTCGGGATATAAGTCCGATCAGCGAGCTTTTCCGCAAGCAAAAGGCCGTGTCCGACACGGCCTTTTTTAATTTTCCCGGACTCCTTATGCCATGGCGGCAAGTGGTCGTTCTTCAGCGGGCGTACCTTGGTCGTACCTTTGAAATGTCCCGGGAATTTGGATGCCGCGCACTTAAAACTTGTATAATGAAGGAAAGCGGATGGAAGCTTTTTTAAATGGATTATTCTATATACCGCAGACTCAGAGAAAAAGCCTGTGAGACAGCCGAAAGACTCGGTCCGCCTTCCTTCTATGAGAGATTTAAGGAGAAGATAGAAGTCTCCTCGGAGGCCTTTTTTACGAGCCGTCTCATCGAAGGGTGCAGGACACATATAGACGAATCGGCCCTTCATCCCGCCCACGGCATCCCGCACTGCCGGAGGGTAGCCATTGAAGCCGGGGCGATACTTCAGATCGAAAGCCAGCACAGGCATATCGACCCGCAGACGAGTGAAGACCTTATGCAATGCGTACAGATAGCCGGACTTCTCCACGACATAAAGCGGGCGGAGCCGGACCATCCGGTAAAAGGAAGCGCAGAGGCGCAGAAGATACTGAGCAATTTTCAGATACGGGAAGATCACAAGAGATATATTGCCGCAGCCATTCGTAACCACGAGGCGTTCAAGGAAGTGCTCGATTCAGAGGACGAGCCGGCAAGGCTGGTGAGCGACTCGCTCTATGATGCCGATAAGTTCAGATGGGGTCCCGATAATTTCATCACCACCCTGTGGATCATGGTGGAATCGGCCGGAATTCCCGTAGAGGAGCTTTTTCGTCATTTCAGAGAAAAAATGACATGGATCGTCAGGATAAAAGGTACATTCAGGACCGGGATCGGCAGGAAGTACGGTCCTGAATTCATCGATTTCGGTATAGAGATCGGCAATGAAATCTATGGCGAGATGCAACGCATCGTAAACCCCGTGAGAAGACCTTCATCCTCTTAACGGGTAAAGGGTTAAAGCATGCTACTTATAACTGATTTACGGGACATAAAGGAAAAATTCACGAACAGCATCGTCACCCTCGGCAATTTTGACGGTCTCCATCTCGGCCATCAGGAACTCATAAAGATGGTCATACAAAGAGCGAGGGAGACTGGGGGGAAGAGCCTCGTGGTGACGTTCAGGCCCCATCCCCTCAAGATACTCGCCCCCGAGAAATGTCCTCCCCTGATCAGTATCTATGAAGAAAAAATCAGGCTTTTCGATAAGCTGGGCATCGATGTCCTCGTCAAGATCCCCTTCACCCTCGAGTTTTCAGCAATGGCCCCGGAGCGATTCATAAAAGATGTCCTTTGCGATCTCCTGGGGGCGAAAGAAATATTCGTGGGGTATAATTACAGGTTCGGAAAAGGAAGAAAGGGGAATATCGGGACGCTGAAGGAACTCGGTAAGAAGTACGGGTTCGTTGTGAGGGAAGTGAAGCAGGTCTCTCTCAACGGAGAGGAGATAAGCAGCACCAAGATCCGCCGCCTCCTGGTAGAAGGCGATGTCGAACATGCGGCCCGACTTCTGGGAAGGACTTACGCGGTGACGGGCA
>JBECKU010000118.1:0-13561 GCA_040235385.1 Candidatus Sulfobium sp.
GTATCTCCTCCACCTTCTCCGGGTCGGCGGCGTAACTTACACCGATCGATATCAGGAGCGACATCCTCTTTTCGGGCAGATTATAATTCGTCACGATACTCTGGGCCAGCTTGCTGTTCGGTATGACAACCATATTATTAGGCAGCATCCTGATCCGGGTGGTCCTCCATGTGATGTCCTCCACGTACCCCTGCTCGCCGGATTCGAGCTTGATGAAATCCCCGACTCTTATTGACTGCTCCATGAGTACATGGATCCCGGAGAAAAGGTTTGCAAGCGTGTCCTGAAGTGCAAGGGCGACCGCAAGCCCGCCTACGCCGAGAGCCGTAATCAGGGGTGTGATCGAGATCCCGAGGACAGTAAGCGTTATGAGAAACCCAATAACCAGGATCGTTCCTTTCAGTATTCCGTATGCAAGCCCCGTCGTCGGGATGGGGAGGGTCGATCTCTGGACATAGTTTCTGAATATCTTCCCGGCCAGGTTGGCGGCCGCTAGTGTGACCGAAACGATCAGGATGATATAAATAGCCTTGCTGAAGTAATAAGTGTATTCGTCGCCCAGATCGGAAGCGACAACCCCTATGAAGAGTCCTAGGGCGACACACCAGTAGATGGAAGGGAACCTGAATGCAGATATGATTATATCGTCCATCCTGGTTTCAGTCCGCCCGGCCCATTTATGAAGGCCCCTGAAGACTATGCCCCGCACTATAAACAATGCCGCAGCGGAAACGACGGCGATGACCAGAGGGACAAGTATGTCAGTCAGTTCAATATCCATAGCGCTCCTCCTTACGGGTCGGTGTCGTTCGGATTATCTGCCGTTTATGGGGTTATCCTTCTTTTTGGTGCGGGATAGTCTCTTCTTTTTTCTCGGTCAGAAGGTAAGATGCGGCCGGGATGGAAGCGAGTTTCACATCCATCTCGTTCTTAAACTTCCTGAAGTCCGCCATCAAAGAAGCCGGTATGGCCTTCCCATGGGGGATTTTCAGAGAAAGAGGATTAATTGGCCTGTTATTCACTCTCATTTCATAGTGGAGATGAGGACCGGTAGCCAATCCGGTGGCGCCTACGTAGCCGATGACCTCACCCTGGTCCACCCGCGTTCCTTTCCTGACCCCTTTGCCGATACGCGATAGGTGTCCATAATAAGTTTTGTATCCGTTGGAATGGCGCACGATGATCAGGTTGCCGTATTGCCCCTTACGCCCGGAAAATAAAACCGTCCCGTCTCCTGCGGCCGAGACCGGCGTGCCGGTGGGCGCAGCGTAATCAAGCCCGTGGTGGGGTCTGTAAATCTTCAGGACCGGATGGTAACGCCCCCTTGAGAAATAGGAACTGATGCGCCTGAAACTGAGAGGGGCCTTCAGGAAGGCCTTTCTCAGCGATTTCCCTTCGCTGCTGTAGTAATCGACCCTGCCGTCATTTTCAAATCTGTAAGCACTGAATGTTTCGCCTTTATTGACGAACTCCGCAGAAAGGATCGCCCCGTATTTTTTGAACTCCCCGTTGAGGTAGAGCCCCTCGACAACGATTTTGAAGACATCGTCGTTCCGGATGTCGGTCGAGAAGTCGATATCCCAGGCGAAGATATCTGAAAGCTGAAGGGCCAGCATGAGGTTCCCCTTGCCTTCGCTCATGGAAGAGATCAGGTTGTCCTTGATCACACCCCCGATGTGATGAATTCTCCGCTCGTACTGCACGGGAATCTTTTCCGCACAAAAACCCTCTTCGGTGCTTTTAATGTTAAGGATCGTGTCGTCGTCTATCCAGTAGACAAAAGAGTTTATCTGGTCGTTCTCGTCTATAATTATTTTATAGGGGCGGTCAGGGGACAACTTCCTCAGTTTATGGATGTCTGCGGAGGCTTCTTTCAGCCGGAAGAGATCCTTCAGGTCGAGTTTGTATTTCTTGAAAATATCGAAGAGGGTCTCCCCTTTTTTGATATTTCCGGTGATCTCACGGTATTCCTTTGGTTTTTCGGCCTCATTTTGTGATGTTTCGGTAAGGACCCCGGAAGTGCTGTTATCAGGTTCGGAATTTTCTACTACTGCGAAATTGCTTCTCAGAGTTATAAAGGCCATCGCCAGGAAGACAGCAACAACGAATGATTTCCTCATCATCCCTCCCTGTTATGAATGTAATGCCTCTATTTTAAAGATTAAATTTCACATAGTCAAATTTAGAGCCAATGCGCGGGCCTACACCGGTTCTCTAAAGAGGACCTTCTACATCGGGGCCTTTCTCCCGTGCCTTGTTAGTAGGGCGGCGGAGTCTTCGCAGCATGACGACGAGACCCGTCAGGACACAACCCGAAAGAAAGGAAAGGAATATGACGATTGCAAGTGAAGCCTCGAACTTCCAGAAAAAAAAGGTAATGGCGACCGGCATGGCGTTCTGGACCGAAAATACGGTGACTGCGGCGAGGGCGATCAAAAAAAGGACAATCGAGATCACACTTCTCCCTCTATAATTATCTTTACATCAGCAGAAAAGCTGAAAAGAAGAGGGGGACGTGGTTGAAAAGATCCATAACCGGAGGCTCCGCAAGTCCTTGGAGAAGGCCGACCAGCCTCTTTCGGGGATCCACTGCCGGTTATATCTGCGGTCACGTGAATCATAATAAATTCATGCCGCCTGCCCGCCGGTCTGTTTGGCGGGACTTTATGGACTTTTGCAGCATGTCCTCCTTCTTCTTCACCATTAAATATCCGTGCCTTGATCTCCATCAGGTCTTTCTGAGCAGCTTACCCATCTCATACCATAAAAGATCTATCCTGTTTATAGCGGCGGGCAGATCTGAATCTATCTCAGACCTCGCCTTTGCAAGCATGCTCTGAAGTTCTTCGACGGCTTTCCTGTTCTCGTCGGAAGCCGATGCGGTCGTCTTTCCAAGCAAGTCGTTGATAAGGTCGATCTCCGTTTTCGCCGTGCCGATATTCCGGTTAGCAAGGTCCATCCTCAGCTTTAAAATATGGCTTCTGATATTCGCCATAGAGGCGTCGAATTTAATCTGCTCGATCTGAGATTCGGTCTCCCTGCTCACCTCTTTTATTGTCTTCTCCTGTTTCGCCAGTACCTCTCCTGTCTCGGCACTTTCTTTCTTCAGTAATTCCTCTTTTGCAGCAAGTCCCTTCTGCACGGATTCTTCAAGGGTATTCACCTTCCCTGAAAGAGCATTCACCATATCGATCACATCCTGCCGCGCCGCATCAGGTTGTAGACGCGCTTCTTTTCTCTTTTCTTCCTCTCCTTTGATCATTTCTTCGATCTTCTGCACTCTCGTTTTCACTTCCTGCAGTTCGATCTTCAGGGGACCCGTCTCTCTCTCGATCAGAACAGGCAGGCCATAGTAGGCCGCTCCTGCGGCCACTGCTATTAAAAGTATCACTACGAGGACGGTCTTCATCTCGATGGTTTCTCCGTTTCTCTTTTCTGCCTGTGCCGCACCGGCTTTTTAGGTTTCCTGCCCGCAGTTACCACACGTCTCGTTGTCTTCTTCCTTTCAGCTTTCGGTTTTCCCTCCAGTTTGGTGATCCTCGCCTCGAGCTTCTTTATCCTGGATATAATCGTTTTCACCCTGGCGTCAAGCATGGGGTTCTTCACTCCCGTTCCTATCACGTCATAGACCCTTCCGCCGAGCTCGGCGATCTCCCTCTCCACCTTTGTCTTCAACTCGAAGACCTTATATCTCTTTTTTCCCTCTTCTGTAAGTTCGCCGGTCTTCACCTTCAGAATGGCAGCTCCTTCCTTCACCGCGTGCACGCCGTCCTTGAACCCTTTCTCCAGATCGTTTCTTATTTTTTCCCAGAATTCCATTCTATTTCTCCTCACTCGGTTTTTTGACCTGTCTGAATTCCACAAGGGCCTTTATGTTTTCCTTTTGCGCACTCACCTGGTCTTTGAGGTCCTTCAGCTCATTGAAAGCAAGCCTTACCTGATCCGACTGGATTTTGTCCTCGAGCCCGATCAGGTCTATTTCCCATTTCCCGATCATGCCCTGCAATTCTTCGCGGTCAAACGAGATCTTTTTCTTGACGGCCCTTGCGGCCAGGCCTTTAAGTTCTTCCATATCCTTCTCTATGGCCTGGACCATCTCCTCCGCTTCTGCCTTCTTTTTTTCCATGTTGGGCCCCACGAGTGCTGCAGCCTTTTCAGCCAGTTGCTGCGCTTCTGCGGCCGACTTCCTTGCCTCATCGTATTTTTTGGCGGCCACGAGGTCTTTTGCCTCCTTCAGGGAGGCCTCCGCCTGTGCAAAGACGTCAGGCGCATAAAAGTCTGCATCCTGCGCTCTCGCCTTGTCAAGCGTTTTTTCAGCATTGATTATCTCCTGGGTCGGAGGCTTTGCACACCCCGCGACCATTCCGATCAAAATACAAAAAAAGATCACGGCAAACACACGGAAAGAATTCCTTTTTGTCATCTCTTTCTCCTCCTTAACGCCCTGATATTCTTCAGTCATTAGAACTATTTACCTCACAGTATTAAAAAGCCCGGCACATCAGGAGTCCGGCGTGCTGAAAAACTACCATAGCCTTCCTCCTCAGGCGGATCCGCCGGGGCGGAAGGCCCCGCAGCCTTCTTGCAGTTTGACGAAAATCTTATTTTTACTATGTCGACGTTTATAACTGCGTTCGCGTGAATCATAATAATAATCTGCCGATTCTATAGTGTTTTTCAGCATGCCGGACCCCATCCTTTGAAAAATCAGGTTTATTTGTTGTCCTCTCCCACAGCGACACTGATCCTTCCAAGAATGTCCGGTATGGCTGATGTCACCCTGTCCCAGCTTGAGATCAGGGGGACCCCGAGGGGATCGCTCATGATGATCTCCGCCGCTTTTCGTATCCCGTTGGTAAAGGTATCGACTGCCAGGCTTTCCTCGTGCCTGTCGAAGAAAAGGCCGTTTATCGCGGCGTCGTCTTCGTACCGTTTAAGCATGTCCTGGGCAGTTCTCACATAAGTAGACACAAGCGTTTTGAAAAAGCCCTCCGAGAAGACAATACCCTCGGAGGCGAGGGTCCGGAAGACAGACTTGCAGATATCGACGGCCATCTTATGGAGACCCTTTGTCGCGTCTTCCGCAGAAAGGATCTGGTGCTTGTGCTCATAATTTTCGGCGATATCCACCTGGCAGACCCTCCTCAGCGAGGTATTTCTGTAAACCTCGGCGAGAACACCCACCTCGAGCCCCCAGTCCCCCGGTATCCTGTTGACCCTCGCGATATCGACGTCCATCGAAAACTCACCCGCAAGGGGATAACGGAAACTGTCGAAGAAGAGGAGAAGCGGGTGGTATCCGAGAATTTTCTGGAGCGATCTGATGAGCGGGGTAACCAGCAGGCGGGTCGCCCTCCCGTGAAGCCTGTCCGTAACCCTGCTGTAGAATCCTTTGCAGAAATCATAATCCAGGCTCGGATTCGTGACGGGATAGCACAGCCTTGCGAGGAGTTCCCGGCCGTAGGTCAGGATATCGCAGTCGTGAAGAGCGATAACGTGATACTCCTGGCGTGACAACACATATCCGTAAGCCATCCAGGCCGACTGTCCCTTCCCGTGCTCCCCGGTGGGAAGCTCCGAAGAATTGATCGATTCATAGATCTCGCTTATCCGGGGTCCGGTATTCCATATGATCCTCGTTTTTTGGGGGAGGACCGAAAAGAATTCTTTTGCCTTTTTGAACTCCTCTTCATTGGCCGGCCCGAGTGCTACTACTATCTCTTTGATGTATTTGACCTCTTTCAGTTCCCTCACGATATTCCTGAGAGCTTCTCCCTCGAGCTCGCTATACAGGGAAGGCAATACGAGAGCTATCGGTCTTTCCTGGGCGTACCATGAAAGTTCGGCCTCTATTTTTTCCAGATTAACGCGCCCGAGTCTATGAAATGTGGCCACAACCCCGGTTTGAAAAAAGTCCGACATGTTCACCTCCCAAGAAAGGATACGAGAAAAAAGACAATGAGAATAATTAAAAGTATAAAGGCTCTGAGAGCCTGGGTCAAGGAAAAGTGTAGTTGTATTGGGTATAATGAGAAGCATGGGGCGGACAAAACAGGGACAACTGGCAGAGGAAATCTTTCATGCGGCACTGAAGGCCGTCGACCCTTACACGTTGGTAAAACTCAGACAGGAACTCATACTCTCCACCTATGAAAAAGGCAATTTCACCAGGTTCTGTGGTATCGCCTTCGGTAAAGGGGCCTGTCCGATGGCAAAAGCGATGGAAGAATATTCCGGCATTGTGATCGATGAGGGAATTGTCGTCACGAAATATGATCATTGTGAGAAAAAACCCCGGAATTTCCGCTTGTACGAGGCAGGACACCCTGTCCCCGATATGAACGGCCTTAAGGCAACGCGAGAGATATCGCGGCTCCTCAGGGAATGTGGCGAAAAAACACTTGTCCTATCACTCATCTCGGGGGGCGGCTCTGCCCTGCTTGTCTCTCCCTGCGAAGGCATTTCCCTGGGGGAGAAACAGGAAATTACCCGGCTGCTTCTCAAATCCGGCGCGGACATAAGTGAACTGAATGCAGTAAGGAAACATATCTCTTCGGTGAAAGGGGGCAGGCTTGCGGCTCTTGCCCATCCAGCCAAGGTCGTCTCCCTCATCCTTTCTGATGTTGTAGGAGACAGTCTCGGTGTAATCGCTTCCGGCCCGACAGCACCTGACGAAAGCACGTATAAAGATGCACTGGACGTTCTGGAAAAATACAGATTGACGCAAAAAGCGCCTCAGTCTGTCCTGGATGTCCTTCAGAAAGGCAGGAGGGGTCTGCTCGCGGAGACCCCGAAAGCGGACGACCCTGTTTTCGGGCATGTGGAGAATATAATCGTGGGGAGCAACGGCAAGGCCCTCGATGCGGCAAAAGAAAAGGCCCGGGCTTTGGGTCTTAACACCGAGATCACGTCAGCTGAAGTCACCGGCGAAGCAAAAGATGTTGCGGCGACACTCGCAAAAAAAGTAAAGGACGTCAAGAACAGAAAATCTCCCGGCCCTTCTCTCTGTCTGCTCTCGGGAGGCGAGACAACAGTCACCGTGAGCGGCAACGGTCTCGGGGGCAGAAACATGGAATTTGCACTGGCCTATGCACTTGAGATTGACGGCCTCGACGGCGTCACTCTTCTTTCGGCAGGTACGGACGGGACGGACGGACCGACGGACGTTGCAGGAGCGGTCGTCGATGGGAGTACCGTCGCAAAAGCCAGGAGAATGGGCCTCGATCCCGAACAATACCTGAACAACAACGATTCCTATAATTTTTTCAGAGAAACGGGGGACCTTCTCATCACAGGGCCGACCGGCACAAACGTCATGGATATCCAGATCACGCTGATCGAATGAAGAGACTTATTATTTTCACCGATCTCGACGGAACGCTCCTCGACGAAATATCCTACTCTTACGAAGCAGCCGCCGAAGCCCTCCGCCTTCTCGACGAAAAGGATGTGCCTCTCCTAATCTGTTCGAGCAAGACGCGCAGAGAGGTGGAATTATACAGGAAGAGACTGGGGAACGACCACCCTTTTATAACGGAGAACGGAGGAGGGATATTCATCCCTAAAGGCTATTTCCTATCGCTTCAAGGACTCCCCGCTTCTGTTGCGCCGGAAAAAGGCCTCGACCTGGTGAGACTCGGCGCGCGATATTCGGATCTGAGAAAGGCCGTTGACTCATTGAGAACAAGGGGGTTCGATATCAAGGGATTCGGGGACATGACGTCTGAGGAGATCGCGGACCGGACGGGCCTGGACCTTCGGGAAGCCTCAATGGCGAAGGAAAGAGATTTTGACGAGCCTTTTTTCTTCGCGGGTGATGACACTGAAAAAGGGCGGCTCTTCTCCGCCATAAGGGATTTAGGCTTCAATCACACGATGGGGCGACTCCTTCACATCCTGGGAAACAGCGACAAAGGGAAGGCCGTAAGAATCCTGACCGACCTCTACCGGAAAGAGTACGGCGAGGTCTTCTCCGTTGCCCTGGGCGACAGTGCCAACGACCTGCCGATGCTGGAGAGCGTCGATCATCCTGTTATCGTGCAGAACCGCAGCGGCGAATATAACGACGCCGCAGACAACCCCCGATTTGTTAAGGCCGGCGGCATAGGACCACAGGGATGGAACAAGGCAGTGATAAAGATCCTGAAAGATTATTGCTCCTGATCCTTCGTTTCCTTCCGGAACTTCTTCAGTCTCTTTGCCACACCACCCGTAATGGACTTCGATCTGAGCCGGACTTCTATCCCCTCCAGATCATCCATCTCCATGCCTTTTTTAATCGCGAACGACGAGGATTTTGCAATAGCAAGCACCTGGCTGGGGTAGACACTTCTGTGTCCCGTCATGAGAAAGCTGATGACACAAGCGATCGCAGCGTAAGGAGCGATGGAGGGACCGAAAAGTTCGACCGCCATGATGCTCGCGGAGATAGGAGTGTTCGCAGCACCCGCGACAAGACTCACCATGCCTATAGCGCTGAAGATAGTGGGATCGAACCCCATTACCCTCCCGAAAAAGTTGCCGGACGTCGCTCCTATAAAAAATATAGGAGTAATTATGCCGCCGCTCCCCCCGAAACTGAGCGTGACGGATGTGAAGAACATTTTCAGAAATGAAGCAGGAAGCGGGACCTTGCCACCCTCCAGGGCACTCTTGATCGTATCCAGCCCGAGCCCAAGGTATCGAGTCGACATTACAAGCGATAATAGCCCGAGCGCACCCCCGGCAATTGCTGCCTTATAAGGTTCCCATAGCTTGATCTTTTTGCTGAGTTCCTCGAAATATTTTAATACCTCGATGAACAGGAACGAACAGAGGCCGAAGAAGAGTCCGCTGGCACACACTTTTATGAAAAAAAGGCTGCTGAAGATAGGTATGAAATTCAGGGGCTCGTGAAAATAGGATATACCGAGCCAGGCGGAAACCTGATAGCCGATGATCCCTGAAACGAACGACGGAAGGAGAACATCATAAAGGAGGCTGCCCACAAAAAGGACCTCGACACCGAAGATCGCTCCAGCGATAGGGGTCCCGAAAACAGCGGCAAACCCGGCGCTGATCCCGCATATGACCAGTTTCTTCCGGTCCCTGTCATCGAACCGAAGAAGGGTGGAGAGCGTAGATGAGATCCCCGCTCCGATCTGTGCGCAGGGCCCTTCCTTCCCGGCCGAGCCCCCGAGGGCGATGGTGATTATGGTGGCAACGAGCTTAACGGGGACCACCGCAGGGTTTATCCTGCCGGACCTCTTGTGGACGGCTTCGATTACTTTTTCAGTCCCGTGTCCTTTGGCTTCGGGCGCCAGATATTTGACTACAACGACACTCAGGAAAAAGGCGAGGGGGAGCAAAAGATAATAATATTTATATCCATCGGCATATTCGATGCTGATATCCAGCATCTTGAGAAAGATGGCCGTCGAGAGTCCGACGATTATCCCGACACACGCGGCGAGGAAAATCCACTTGAGAATGCTTATGAAAAGAACAGAACCTTCTATAACACTCTTTCTCATAGGTCCCATGGCTTATAAGACCGGTCTTTCCGTTCTTTGAAGAATTTTTTGACAAAGGCAATGTGGTCGCACACTGGGCTTGATTCAGGGAGCGCAATTTGCTGCAGGGTGAGCGAGATCTGGCTTTCCTCCTTTCTTTTCCGCAATTTATTCAAGCCACGCTTATTATTATACCCTAAAAGTACAATTTGAGTCCCGTACGACGCTGAGAAATAAATCAATGACTGACAGTATCCCTTGTGGCGTCCCGGGATCGGTGATATGATGAAAATATAATATTATGTGGGAGCGGTCAGAGATC
The DNA here is from genome assembly GCA_040235385.1 of Candidatus Sulfobium sp. Classification (GTDB taxonomy): domain Bacteria; phylum Nitrospirota; class Thermodesulfovibrionia; order Thermodesulfovibrionales; family UBA6898; genus JBECKU01. The sequence goes on from JBECKU010000118.1 coordinate 9,814, forward strand.
GCCTTCAAGGAGGTTATCATGGGAGATGTGCCGAAAGAGAAGCTGAACGGGATAGACACCGTGGCTTTAAAGCAGGTTATGGGACAAATTTCCGGGGACCCTTCACTCGGCAAGGTAAAGTTCCAGGTGACCACGACCTGGAAGGGTACCACCAAATCTGAAACTGTAATTCAAGGCTACGAGATCAGCGGTCAGAAGGTAAACCGAATACATACTTTTGTTATTGATGAGCCTAAGGAACTTTTGGGTGAAGACACGTCCGCCAATCCTCAAGAATACCTCATGGGGGCAATGAATGCCTGCATCATGAATACGTATGTCATAGCTGCTGCCATGAAGGGTATCAAGCTGGAGGAAGTAGTGATGGAAACCGAAGGTGAGTTGGACCTGCGGGGGTTCCTGGGAATCGACAAGAATGTCATACCAGGGTATAAAGAGTTGAAATACAAGGTGCGGCTGAAAGGGAACGGCTCAAAGGAACAGTACGAGGCCGTCCACAATACGGTGGTCGCCACTTCTCCCAATTACTACAATATCTCAAACGCGATCAAACTGAATACGGAACTCGTTTTCGAATAAACCCCGCGTGCTGTCGGCATAATATCTGCGTGGTTCTTGCCTTTTTCCGGCTATGGGCGGACCTCGGAGTATTTTTGTATTCTGTTCAAATCGCCGGTTTCCCGACAGCCGACCTTAATCCAGGAAAGCAGGAGGTGTGTTTCCCATGAATAAAACTATCAAAGTTGTTGTCATTGTTTTGCTGTGTATGGTTTTTTTGGCCACGGTCTTTGTCTGGCAGATGATCTCGACGGCACAAGCAGCGGAAAAGGCAGCGAACTTCGATGAGGAAGGCAAGCTTCTTTTGCCGTCGGACTATCGCACATGGGTATTCGTGGGCGCTACGGTCACTCCGAATGAGATGAACGGCGGAAAGGCGGCATTTCCGGAGTTTCATACCATTTACATGGACCCGGCAAGCTACCAGGTTTTCAAGAGTACTGGAGAATTTCCGGAAGGGACGGTAATGGTCAAGGAGACGCAGATGATAGGAGGAAAGAAGGCGCCGAGCGGCAAGGGCTACTTCATGGGGAAATTCGTCTTATTGGCAGCGGGGGTCAAGGACAAAAAGCGATTTGGCGGGGAGCGCAACGGCTGGGGGTTTTTCGCTTTCGGCAACCCCGATGACCCAAAACCCAAAGCCGGGGTATTGTCCGCCGCGGATTGCAATAACTGTCACCGCGCCGCTGCCCAGGAAATGGTTTTTATTCAGTACTACCCGGTGCTCCAGGAGGCGAAACCCAGGTAATATCATTGACGTTCTGACACTGATGTGCGAGGGCCGGGGGTGAATTGCCATGATAGCGAATGCCGGTGGTTCCTCCGGTATCCGCGCTGGCACCTATGACTTCATTCTGAGTATTTGTCAGGGTCCTTTTTGAATTCATCGATGCATGACATGCAACAGAAATAGTAACTCCTGCCTTTGTAATCAATGACCGGCGTATCCGATCCGACTTGAAATTCAGCCTTGCTGACAGGACACGTCCTGGACTTTCCGATCTCGTCCTTTGTCGGCCGGCGAAGAGGTAACTCACCCGCTGAAGCATATTTGTCAGGGTCTTTTTTGAAATCATCCACACAGTGAGCGCAGCAGAAATAATAACTCTTGCTCTTGTAATCGATAACAGCCGTGTCCTTTCCGACTTCAAACATCGTGTCCAGAACAGGACACTTAACGACAGTGCCGATCTCGGCCTGGTTCGGATGACGAATCGTTAACTCATCAGCCCGTATCGTTCCCGCAATAGCGATTATGAAGATCACTGTTAAAATCAAAGCGATCCGTTTGGCTATATTCATTGATATTTCACCTCGTCGCCGCTTAATCCACCCTTCTCACCTTTGCAGTTCCTGCCCTCTTCGGTCACTTAACTGAGAGGTTGACCATATTGCTCACTTCGTATATTTCTCTTACAGGCGGCGAAGCAAGGGCATCACTCAATTTGGCCACCCATTCCTTATAATAGCCGCCGGCTTCACTCGCTTTAATGTCCGCCTCTGTTTCCCACAGTGCGATAGATGTCGCCTTGCCCGTGTCGGGATCTGTTAATAATATTCCCCCTTTGAATCCTTTTTGCTTCTTTGCGCCGGGAATAATGAACTCATCAAATAAGCGGACAACCTCTCCCTGCTTGCCCGGTTTGACATGGAACGTAACGACCTTTGCGTTCATGGTTTCAACTCCATTCTCCCTTCAAATTGCACCCGATTTCACCGAATATCATGTCTTTGGCATCTCGCCATCTGACGGAAATCGTTTTTTGATAACCATGTGATTATTCCTTTTAATCTTTGGACCTTTTCTTCAGGTCGACGAAGCAAGTGAAAGTCACTTCCTTCACATCATAACAAAAAGGGCCGAATCTGCCGGTGAATTTTCTTCGGTAGTTCGGCCCCATTAAAATCAAGATCCGCACTGATCGAGCGCTTTGGCCAATGAGATGAATTGGTCGCGGAGTTCCTTGCCGTTTTTGCCCTTTGCAGCAGCCACGTCTTCAGGCGTGTACGTGTTAAAGAGCACGGTAGCGTCGTCAAAGGCTGCCTGGACAGCACCGGGATCGGCGCCGCTCAGGATGTTCAACTGAACAGCAATATAATACTGCGCCAGGATGTAGTAGGCGTTTCCACCCGACGAAGGGGTCCACAGCACCTCGTAGTAGGTTTGCCCGCTCCGAAAGAACGATGTGTCTGCGCCATTTGGCAACAGCGCCCACGTGACATCGTATGGTGCCGGCCCGTATTCTGAGTGTGTTTTCCAGTAACCCGGTGTCAGGGAATCGCAGATATTCAATCCGATAATAACCGGATCGTGGTCGGATGAGCGATAGGCATCCGGCGCGTAAATAGCATCCTGGGTATCCTGTTTGAAGGATGTATCGTAGTCGATTAGATCTGGCTCGTCGGCGTTGATATGCCAGATCGTAACGTCGGACACCTGATCCATCAGTCTTGCGTTCGCAAGGGCGTGATCGAGATAGCCCAACTGCCCGTCGAAGAGGTAGGAGTAAGCGAACTCGCCGATGAATTGGTGGATCAGATCAGTATAATCGTCCAAAGTGCTCAGGGTGTCGTCTGCGCCCTGGAGAATGGCATCAATAGGGTCTTCCTTATCATAGGAGTTAAGATCTCCGATGATCAGGAAGTCCGGGTCTCCGCTGCCGGTCGGATCCGTCGCCAGCCAGTCTACCAGCGCTTCGGCCGCAGCTTTACGGGTCAGGTTGCAATTGCCCGAGCCGTCTCCGGTATCTGGATCGCCCACGGCGTTGCAGTCCGAGCCCTTGGACTTCAGATGGTTAACCGCCACGGTGAAGATCCCTCCCGCAGAGTTGTCCTGGAAGGTCTGGGCAAGCGCAGGACGGTTGAGATCGTCAAGGAAACGGGGATCTACAGAGGTATCCAGAACAGCATAAGCGCCGACTGGAGATACCGAAGCCGGTTTATAAATGAAAGCGACCCGAATGGCATCCGCGCCGATTGCGCCGGTTGCAATGTAATTGTAGGTCCCTGATCCCATCACATCATTCAGGCCGCTCACCAGGTCAGCCGTGGGCACGTCTCCCGGGTAATTCTCGATCTCGATCAAACCAACCACATCCGCGTTGATTCCGGTCAAGGCAGCGATGATCTTGTCTCGTTGACGGGTAAACTCGTTCGCATCGTCTGCGCCGCGGCATTCCTGGTTTTGCAG
>JBECKU010000299.1:0-5535 GCA_040235385.1 Candidatus Sulfobium sp.
GTTTTCAGACCTCCCCGGCGGATCGACCTGACACCGACACGATGTGTATGGCGGACAGTCGGATGTTCACTGTTCAATTATAGTACCGGCAGGAGCGGGGATCAATATGACCGGCGCTCCCGCAAACTGTATTACCGGAAAAATTTCCTTTGTAACAATTTTTTCAATCTGGTATATTCAGAGCAGCTACAGTACTGGGAGGAAAGATGACCGCAGTTTTGCTTTTGGTGGTACTTTTTCTTGTCTTTCTTGTAATCATTGCAGGCGTCGTTATCTACAACAAACTGGTCCGTCTCAGAACCACGGTGAGATCTTCATGGTCCGACATCGATGTCCTTCTTAAGAAGAGATATGATCTCGTTCCGAATCTGGTGGAGACGGTAAAAGGATATGCCAGGCATGAAAAATCCGTTTTTGAAGATGTCACCAAGGCGAGGTCGTCCGCAATAAGTGCCTCTTCGCCGGCAGAAAAAGCGAAAGCGGAAAATGTGTTCAGCGAAACTCTTAAAAGCCTTTTTGCCGTTGCCGAGGCCTATCCGGAGCTGAAAGCGAACATCAACTTCCAGCAGTTGCAGGCACAATTGAAGGAAATCGAAGACGGTATCGAATATGCGAGGCGCTATTACAACGCCGTAGTGAGGGATTATAATATCTTTACGGAGACCTTCCCTTCGAACATTATAGCATCATGGTTCAGGTTCCAGGCAGAGGATTTTTTCGAGCTCGAAGAACCCGGCGTCGAGAGAAAGCCGGTCAAGGTAAGTTTTTCATAGGAAATGTCTTCTTTGAGATGGATCAGGAAGAAACTGTCTTCCAGCCTGTTCCTGATCGAGGTCACAACAACTTTTTTTGTCCTGCTCTTCTGTATTTCTCCCTGTTATGCCCAGGACTTTACAATCACTGATTTTAATGCCGCGATTACAGTTAATGAGGATTCATCTTTCACTGTCCGCGAGACCATCAGTGTCGATTTCCACAGGCCAAGGCATGGGATCTACAGGGAAATTCCATATGTCTATTCTGACAGTCCGGTCGACTCCGTTAGGACCCCCACCGGAATTCTCTCTGTCAGGGACGGCGCCGGCAGGAAAATAAGATATAAGGTCTCCAGGGCTGGAAATCTGATCAATATCAGGATAGGAGATCCTGATGAGTACGTCACCGGGTTTCAGAAATACGAAATATATTACAAGGTGGAGAATGCCGTCCTTTTCTTCGAAGACCATGACGAAATCTACTGGAACGTAACGGGTAATCATTGGAAGGCCCCGATAAAGCACGCGCAGTGTTCCGTTAGGCTCGGGACAGAGGGGATTACAAAAAAATACCGGGCCTCCTGTTATACGGGCAGGACGGGGTCCAACGAGTCGTCCTGCCGGTTCACTCCCTATGAGAATTTTATCGAGTTCTCCACACAGAGGAGTTTTTCCGCAGGGGAAGGTCTGACCATCGCCTATGGATGGGACAGAGGACTGGTCTCTCCGCCTTCAGCCTTCAGGAAGTTCCTCTGGAAAATTAATTTGCGGCAAAACTGGATATATTTAATACCACTTATGTCCCTGATCGCCATGACGAATCTCTGGAGTTCAAAAGGAAGGGATCCACGGCAGAGGGAAGCGGTTACCGTAATGTACGGACCGCCCGAGCACGGAAACCGTCCTCTGAGCCCTGCGGAGGTAGGATCGCTTGTCGACGAAAAACTCGATCCCAGGGACATTACTGCAACGATAGTGGGTCTCGCAGCAAAAGGCTATATAACAATCGAGGAAAAGACGGAGGACGGCTTTATCTTCGAGTCGAAGGATTATTATCTCTCAAAGCTAAAGGAAACAGATGATTCACTCACATCATTTGAAAGAGAACTTATGTCCGGCCTCTTCAGCCCTGGAGAAGCCGGGGTGATGGTATCCGATCTGAAAAACAGCTTTTATAAAAAGCTTGAAGCGCTAAAGAATACTCTCTATGATGAATTGATGGACAAGAAGTTTTTTTCTTCGAATCCGCAAAGCGTGAGGCAGCTTTATGCGGGAGCCGGCGTCGCGGTCGGGGTCCTGCTCGCATTTTTCTTCAACTTCAGCATGGGTTCGTATCTCGGAGATTTCAGAGCTATCACCGCCGGTATCCTGACGGGGTTGCCCATTCTCGGTTTTTCGAGGTACATGCCCGTCAAGACACGGAAAGGAGCCGGAGTTTATATGGACATCCTCGGGTTTGAAGAATTTCTCAACAGGGCCGAAAAGGACAGGCTTAAGAGGATGAAAGACGATCATTTGTTTTCTAAATTTCTCCCTTACGCTATGGCCCTGGATGTGGCTGATAATTGGGCCAGGGCTTTCGAAGGTATCTATCAGGAACCCCCTCAGTGGTATGTTTCTTCGGGAGGTTTCAGGACTTTTAATACCCGGGGGTTCTCGCGCTCGATCAGCACCGCGATGACCAGCCTTTCCTCTGCCATGTATTCGGCCCCGCGAAGCAGCGGCAAAGGCGGCGGTTTTTCCGGAGGAGGCGGATCTTCGGGAGGCGGTTTCGGAGGCGGAGGAGGCGGAAGCTGGTAATGCTTATACGTCCCGGTACTTGGTCGATCTGGTTAAATCATGACTGTTCTGAGTGAAAGGAGGCGCATAGTCTCCGAGCTCATTTTCACTTCGTCCCGGGGCTTTTGCCTCTTTATTAAATAGAAAACACACTGTAGGACCACCTGCCCGCCGGCAGGCAGGTCGGCAAAAGAAACCGCTCGGAAACTATATCCCTCCTTGGTTGCCGGTCGATGACGGGCCTGGAATTTGTTAGTGCGGGCTAAAGCGGGTCCATCACGTCGGGAACGGTCTTGCTGTCGCAGGACCTGAAGTGATTTTCGAAGACCTTTCGGAAATGGAAGCCGTAGATCGAAAAAGTGATGGCCAGAGGGAAGAGCCTGGGTCTTGTGAATAATGACCAGAAGAAGAGTTTCCAGTAGTAATATCTTTCTTTGCCTATGATACCCAGTCGCAGTACTGACCTGAACGCTGCCTTCAGGTGGCTGAATCGGAAATGAAAGATCCGGGTTTGAGTCGGTTTATAATCCTTGAGAAACCTTTTTACCCTGGCGTAATAATGCTTTGGAGAATAGATCGTGCTTAGTATGTTCTGATACCCTTTGATAAGTGCGTCATGACTCATCGTCGGGATGAAATTGATCGTACAGTCCGTATTGTCGCCGGTTGCCGCAGAAAGTAATCTGCCTTCTTTCTTAAGACGCTGATAAAGTTTCGTACCCGGCGGGGCATTCAAAAGACCGACCATTGCGGTCACAATCCCGCTCTCCTGGATAAACCCGATGAGTTGATCGAAGATGGAAACCGGGTCTTTATCAAACCCTACGATAAAGCCCGCCTGGACTTCCAGACCGAAACTCTGGATTTTCTTCACACACGCAATGAGGTCACGGTTTTTATTCTGGACTTTCATGCACTCTACCAGACTCTCCTCATTCGGCGACTCGATCCCGATGAAGACAGTATCGAAGCCGGCCCGCACCATCAGGCGCATCAGTTCCTCGTCGTCGGAAAGGTTGATGGAGACCTCCGTAGAAAGTGTGAAAGGATGCCTGTTTTCGTTCATCCATTTAATGATCGCAGGCAGTATCTCCTTCTTGAGTTTCGCTCTGTTGCCGATAAAGTTGTCATCGACGAAGAACACTCCGCCTTTCCATCCAAGCCGGCGGAGGCTCTCCAGTTCCTCAATCACATGTTCCTTATCTTTTGTTCTGGGTCTGCGTCCGTAGAGGACGGTGATGTTGCAAAACTCACAGTCAAAGGGACAACCCCGGGAATACTGGATATTCATCGAGGCGTATTTCTTCATGTCCGCAAGTTGCATCATGGGAGTCGGAGTACTGCGGACGTCCGCCCACTGAGGGGAAGTATAGACTCGTTCCGCCGCGCCTTCTTCAAGGTCCTTAAGAAAAAGCGGAAGGGTTATCTCGGCTTCATTGAGTATAAGATGGTCCACATCTCCGAATTCTTCATGACATGAGGTAAAAAGCGGTCCCCCGGCGACGATCTTCTTTCCATGTTCCCTGCATTTCGAGATCACCTTTTCCGCAGACTGCCTCTGGATCGACATTGCGCTTAAAAAAACATAATCGGCCCATATGAGGTCTTCGTCTTTCAGTTTTGTGACGTTCATGTCGACCAGTTTCTTCTTCCAGGAATCAGGGACCATCGCGGCAACCGTGAGAAGACCGAGAGGCGGGAGGGATGCCTTCTTGGATATAAATTTCAGGGCATGTCTGAAACTCCAGAACGTCTCCGGATATTCAGGATATACAAGCAGAATTTTATATGATGACGAGCTGCTCCGGGCGTTTATGCGATTCGGTGAAAACTCATTTACAAATTCATTCATAACACAAGTATCGATCTATAAACAGGATATTTAAATCTACCTGTCCTTAAACCCGGCTGTCAATGGTTTTTTCAGGCCGAAGTGCATCGACGGCCTCCGGGAGATGGATGTCTCTTTTTATTCGGCGGTGCTATTTCAGCCTCCCGAGAAGCACCACGGAAAGTTCAAACCCGGAACGTTCTTCATCCTTTACCATCTTATAAAAATCACACTTTATGCAATTATCATATTTTTTTGCGAACGTACCCTGCATTACGCCCCCGCACATGCTGCCCGACACGACCCAGCAGGTCCTTCCCGCATTATTTCCTCCGTGGACACCTTCCAGCCTCTCTTCCGTAGACGCGGGACAGACTCCGAACTCATTCGTTTTTGCCCCTCCCGGTTCTCTCCCACATTTCTTGAATTCCCAACAGTTAAGCTTCCTCATTGACCTTGCCTCCCTCTTTCTTTTAAAAGCTTTTCATTATACTTCTTGCAAGGGAATCTTTTCAAAATCCCTTCACAATTTTTATGATACATTTTCTGTTATGGATGGATATCAGCTAATACCTCCTTTTATAGTGGTTATTATATAAACCGTGGCGCCAACTAATCCAGCATTCTTTTTAAAGAGCTTTTTTTCCCCTGTTCATTAGCTTATTTCACGGTGTAAGAAAAGTGCTGCGGAACAGCGAATACTATATGACGTATTTTGACAAAGCGACTATTTAGTATTAATATGTAGTGTTCCTGTTTTAATCTGTAAGGGCGTCATGTCCGGAAACGCCATAGGTTATCAAGGAGTCACTCAGATGAAATTCATTATTCTGGTTTATTCCTCATTAAGATACTCATCGCGGAAGACGATCCTGTGATGCGTCAACTCCTCAGGAGGAACCTGGAGAACTGGGGTCATGATGTCATCGTATGCGTCGATGGTCTGGACGCCTGGAATAGCCTCCGGAGTCAAAAGGTGAAGTTCGTCATAGCCGATTGGATAATGCCTGAAATCGACGGGATTGAACTATGCCGGAAAATCCGTTCACTGAAAGATACAGGTTACCTCTACATTATTCTCCTTACCGGAAAAGACAAGAAGGAAGACGCCGTGAGGGGTTTGGATGCAGGCGCGGATGATTATATTACGAAGCCCTTCGAGTGGGAAGA
>JBECKU010000326.1:0-3837 GCA_040235385.1 Candidatus Sulfobium sp.
CGCTCCCATGGTGGCGTGCCGCGCCTGCCGGCAGGAAGGTCCCTGTTTTACTATAAAGCGACAATTATTTAATTATCGTCATTCCGGCTTTTGCCGGGATGACCGAAAACAATAGGGTTACTCTCCAACATTGACAATACTCCCCAATAAGTTAGACTATATAATCAGAGGGAGAGGTAAAGCCTATGCCGAAAAAGAAGGAATCGAACGCGGAGGGGGCAAAGAAATCCCAAAAAGAAAAGGCTCCCCTCCGTACGAAAGGCGCCAAAGGGGCTTTGGCCAAGACGAAGGAGAAGACCGAACAAGAGCGTCCGACACCAGAGCTGCAGCCTCAGATAGGAACCGAAGAACATAAACCGGTCCAGGACGATTTCTACATCGCCGCAATCGGGGCTTCCGCGGGCGGCCTGGAGGCGCTCGAGCAGTTCTTCAAGAACATGCCGCCCGATTCTGGGATAGCCTTCGTCGTTATCCCCCACTTGGCCCCCGACCACGAAAGCGCGATGCCCGAACTCCTTCAGCGCTATACAAAAATGGAGGTCGTCGAGGCTGATAAAATGGCTAAAGTCATTCCCGACCGTGTATATGTGATCCCGCCTAACAGTGATATGACGATTCTTCAGAACCGGCTTCACCTCTCAAGACCGAGCAAAACCCGGGGATACCGTCACCCGATAGACATTTTCTTCCGTTCCCTCGCCGAAGACCGCATGGAAAAATCAATCGGAATAGTCCTCTCCGGGACCGGCTCGGAAGGGGCCGTAGGACTGAGGCATATCAAGGGAGAGGGAGGCCTGGCCCTCTCCCAGGACCTGAAGACCGCCCGATACAGTGGCATGCCCGAGTCCGCCATCGGCACCGGCGTCGTCGACAAGGTGCTCCCTCCCGAGAATATGCCGGAATTCCTGCTGGAATACATAAAATACAATCATCCCCTCGAGGAGAGAAAGAAACAGGGGGAAGAGGAGGCTGAAAAAGGCGAAGATAACCTGCGAAAGATTTTCGGACTCATCCGCTCCCGCTCGGGGCACGATTTCTCCCTTTACAAGCGAAACACTATCCAGAGGAGGATAGAAAAACGTCTGGCTATACACCAGATGAAGAACGTCTCCGACTATATCAAGTATCTGAGGAGCAACCCCCACGAAATCGACGCGCTCCTGAAGGAATTGCTGATCCGCGTCACCGGCTTCTTCAGGGACCGCGATGCCTTCGAGGCCCTCAGACAAAAAGTCCTCCCTGACCTTTGCCGGGATATGGACAAGGACGAAATGCTCAGGGTCTGGGTCCCGGGCTGCTCGACCGGCGAAGAAGCTTATTCGATAGGGATCCTCCTTCGGGAGACCATGGAAGAGATGGACACTTTCTTTAACGTCCAGATATTCGCCACCGATATCGATGAGGCATCTATCGGGATAGCGCGCAGAGGCATCTACCCGGATACCATCAGCGCGGACGTCTCACCCGAAAGGCTGGAGAAATTCTTCCGGAGGGAGGATTCCTCCTACAGGGTCAGAAACGATATCCGGGAGATGCTGGTCTTCTCGGTGCAGAACCTCGCAAAGGACCCTCCCTTCAGACGCATGGACCTGGTCTCCTGCAGAAACGTGCTCATCTACATGAACACGAAGCTTCAAAAAAGGCTGATCCCCGTCTTCCGGTATGCGCTCAGACCCGGCGGTATACTGTTTCTCGGGACCTCGGAGAATATCGGGGAGCATACCGACATATTTACACCGGTCGATAAAAAATGGCGGATATTCAAGGCAAAGGGCGAAAAAGAAAGACTGGGGACTGAACTTTTGGACATCGGCTACCTTCCCCATAAGGAGCCCGTGAAAGAAGAAAGAGCCCCTGAGCCGAAGACGCCCACGACACAGGGCATTTCAGAAGAGGTGGAAAAACTGCTTCTCGATCATTATTCTCCCTCTTCCGTGCTGGTCAATGAACGGGGGCATATCATCTATTTCTTTGGGAAAACAGGCAATTATCTCGAACCGTCGACCGGGAGGGCCACGCTGAATATCAGCGAGATGGCAAGGGAGGGGCTGAAGCTCGAGTTGATGTCCGCGATAAGAAAGGCATCAAACAGTAAAAATGATATTTCAGTCGTGGGCGTCCAGGTAAAGCAGAACGGCGACTACCGGACCGTCAACTTCAGGGTAAAATACGTCAAAAAGCCTGAAAGCCTCGAAGGTCTCATGATGATCATATTCGAAGAGCCTCGGGTGCATGAAGGAAAACCCGGCAGCAGGCGTAAGCAGGACTCAAAAAAGGCGGCCCAGGACATCGCCGAGCTCGAATATGAGCTGAAGTCCACGAAAGAGCATCTTCAGACGACGGTCGAGGAGCTTGAAACATCGAATGAGGAGCTCCAGTCTTCGAACGAGGAACTCCAGTCTTCGAACGAGGAACTCCAGAGCACGAACGAGGAGCTGGAGACCTCCAGGGAGGAGCTTCAGTCACTGAACGAGGAACTGTTTACTGTAAATACGGAACTGCAGGAAAAAAACGAAGAGCTGACGCGTGCCAATAATGACATGAACAACCTCCTGGCGAGCACGGAAGTAGCGACGATATTCCTGGACAGGGACTTAAAGATACAGAATTTCACTCCCTCGACAAAGGACGTCATCAGCATTATCGACGGAGACGTAGGCCGTCCTGTCGGGGACCTCGCTTCCAAGCTCGATTATCCCGGCCTGGTGGATGATGTCTCCGAGGTTCTCGATAAACTGGTCCGGAAGGAGAAGGCGGTCCGGCACCAGGGGGGTCGGTGGTTCAGGGTCCGCATGATGCCCTACAGGACCGTCGACGACGAAATCGCGGGCGCGATCATCACCTTCATGGACATTACCGAGCTGAAGAATACCCAGGAGGCCCTGCAGGAAGCTCTCATCGATCAGTGCGTCTTGCAAAGTGTCCCGGAACCGCTGCTCGTTCTGGACCGGAACCTGCGGGTTGTCAGGGCGAACGAGGCATTCTACAAGACTTTCAAGGTGAAGCCGGCCGAGACCGAAAAGAAGTTTGTCTTCGACCTCGGAAACGGCCAGTGGAACATCCCGGCGTTGAAGAAACTCATCGGAGGGATAACCGCTGAAGACGAATCTTTTAAAAATTATAAGGTGGAGCTTAAATTCCCCGGTATAGGACGCAAAAAAATGCTGATCAGCGGCAAGAAGATCGCGGAAGGCGACAACACAACCGGGATGGTCGTGTTATCCATAAGGGATGTGACGGAGAGGGGTTGATAGTTTCAGGCGTAAGACAAACATGCAATGCGGGGGAGTCGTGAAAAAGAAAACAGTCGCTGAACTCAGAAAAAAGGCTGAAAAAAGGCTGGAGGAAAACCCGAATTTTTCCCCGGATCTCGAGGACAAGGACCCTAAACGGCTCATCCATGAGCTGAAGACCTATCAGATAGAGCTCGAGATACAGAACGAGACCCTGAGGGAAGCACAGCTCGATCTTGAAAAATCACGGCGAAAATACGCCACACTTTTCGAAGCCGCCCCCGTGGGATATTTCGCATTGGACAACAACGGGATTGTCAGGGAAGTAAACGACGAAGGAAGACGACTGTTGGGACTGCACAGGGGTGGGATCATCGGAAAGATGTTTCCGGTGTTCATCGCCGGGCGCGAAGGCCTTGACGCTTTCCTCAAAAGCAGAAACTCGGCGCGTCTCAGCCATGCGCCCCAGACGTGCGATATCCGGATGAAAAGGAAGAACAGTCCGAATTTTCACGCCCAGGTTACGATAACCGGACTTGAACAGTCAGGCGATCTCAACTGCCTCGTTGGAGTCAGCGATGTTACCGCCCGAAAGGAAGCTGAA
>JBECKU010000022.1:0-9714 GCA_040235385.1 Candidatus Sulfobium sp.
ATCAAGTTGCAACTTTTAAAATTTTTCTATGTGTATATCTGAATATTCTTCATTTTTAGAATTCATCCTTCCGGTAAAACTGCCGAAACGTTGAAAGAAAGCATCTGCCCCAGTTCGCGGAAAGTCCCGGTCCATTCCAGGGCGTCACCATCGCCGGTCCGGGCTTTCTGAAGGACATCACCATATATTGTCCCGGCCAGCTTGAAATAAATATTCTGGGTCTCCCACAGGTTGATCTCGACCGGAAGCAGAACCACAAGCCCTATCAGGGAAATGATCTCATTCAAAAGACCTGTGCGCAGGGGTTCGGCTTCGAGGGCGGTCATCATCTCCTCGAGCCGGTACCGGGCGGTAAACTCCAGGTCAACGGCATCGAATGTTACATTCCACTTACCGAGCTCACTGATGAGATACCTAACCCGGTCTTCGTCGATCTTTCCCGAAAAAGCCCTTTTCAGGTCCAGGTTCAGAATGAACTCCGCGGCAGTGCGAAACGCCCGGGGTATCGGCAGCTCCGTCTCCTTCAGAAAACCCATCAGCATATTGTTATTTTCGTACATCCGGCGATAGGATGCCTCGAATTCTTCCAGGGTGGCGCTTATGAGAGTATCCAGAATTTTCCTCTGCTCATCCCTGAACAAATCTTTCAACGAGAAATTGTGCATGCCGAAGTGATGGTCCATCAGTCTTATCATCTCCGCGAAATCGCCCTTCCCAAAGGCTTCCGTCATTTCATGCTTCATCTCGAAAAAAGACTCATCTCCGAGAAACGTGCGGGCCCCCCCGTTTATGGCATGACTTCCGAGATGGAAAACGCAGACACTTATAATCTCGGATTCCCTCGTGATATTCGAGACTACGGACAGCTTACCAACAGCGAGGCCGGACCTCCCCGACCGGAGGATCTGATAATCTTCTCTCTCTACTTCATAACAGTAAATGCCGGCCTTCTCGGGATATTCTTCAAAGAGTGAACTTATTGCGTAATGGACCGCGACCTTTTCCAGACTGATAACGGACGGTCTTACAAATTCCTCATAAATACGTGCACCGTCGCCATACTCCGGAATATTGCTCTTTGCTCTTCTCAGTTTCTCTATGAACGCGGCTTCGAGTCCGTTGTGGAAAAGGGATTCCGCCAGTTGGAGCGCCCTTCCCGCATAGCAGAGGATCTGGATAGTTTCGATGCCCGAGATCTCGTCGAAAAACCACCCGCAGCTCGTATACATCAGCATGGCATGACGCTGCATCTCGAGGAGTTTCAGGACGGTCGTCTTACCGTTGCCGTCCAGATCCCTTTTCGCATGGCGTCTCAGGAAAGTTTCAATGTTCACCTCGGAGCGGTCGAGTATGACCCCGATATATTCATCCCGTGCCCTCCACGGATCTTCCAAATACTCTGTTGCCATATGCTCGTACCCGTAAATAAGCTCACCCCTGAGCCAGTCGAGGGCCAGGCGTAGAGGGTGCCTCCACCCCTGGTTCCAGCCGGGATTTCCGCCGGTGCTGCAGCCGCAATCGCTTCTCCACCTTTCGATCCCGTGTATGCAGCTCCATGAGGTGTTCACAAGGATCTGTACTTCATGGGTCGGAGGGTTCTTTTCCAGGTACTCGCCGAAATTGATCATCCGTTCGGGGACCGCAGTCTCGATGTGATGGAGGGCGTAAGCAAGAGCCATTTCACCGAATCTGTGATGATGTCCGTATGTCTCACCGTCTGTGGCAATGCTCAGGATCTGAGGCCAGTTTCTCAGAAAAGAAAACCCCGACAAAAGTCTGGCCGCAAAATCCTCCCCTCGGTTCAACAACCTTTCGAAGGCGACCGCCTGCGATATCGGGCCGTCGTAGAAAAAGATGCTGATCGCCCTCCCCGAGGCCAGCTTGCAGAGATAGGCCCTCGTCGGATCGATCTGGCCCCTGCTCACATCTCTCCATTTCCCGGTGCCGATCTTCCTTGCGCGCCAGGCCTGTCTGGGAGCAAGGATGGTAAATTTGATGTCATGACCGGAAAGCAGTTCCAGTGTTTCAATATCTACCGCAGTCTCAGGCAGCCACATCCCTTCGGGGAACCGTCCGAACCGGTGCTCGAAATCCCTGATTCCCCAGATAATCTGAGTTTCCTTGTCGTGTTTATTGGCGAGAGGCATGATCATGTGGTTATAACATTGGGCAATCGCGTTCCCGTGGCCGGCGCGCCATTCGATGCTCTGCCTGTCCGCTTCGATGATGGCCTGGTAGACCTCAGGCGAGGATGTCTCCAACCAGGAAAGAAGAGTCGGACCGAAGTTGAAGCTTATCCTCGAATAGTTGCTGACGATATCGGTTATGCATCCTTTTTCATCGACGATTCTCGATGCGGAGTTCGGGGCATAGCATTCAGCGGTTATCCTTTCGTTCCAGTCATGATAAGGATGGGCCGTGTCCTGTATCTCTATCGCCTCAAGCCAGGGGTTTTCACGGGGCGGTTGATAGAAATGGCCGTGGATGCAGACACATCTTTCCACTATCGGCCTGTCTCCATGATAAAAACCATGAAGCTTTCCCCTCTCATCAGCATATCTTCCCCGCCGGGGACTATTTCAGGAAGAAGTCCGCCCGGTCCGTCCCATTTCGTTGCGGAGGAGTCGATCAGCTTCCGCCATTTCCCCTCCGGCAGGACCGGGGTGCATCTCGTGTCTTCTTTCCCGAAGTTGAACAAAGAGACCGTTTGGCTCTCATCCTGCCACCTCCTCATAAACAGGACCCTGTTGTGTTCGAAACCGCAGACATCGAGATTGTCCTTGTTCGGAAAAGCAAGCGCGGGAATTTCTCTTCTTAATATGAATAGTTCCCTGTAAAAGCCCCTCAAGATCCTGCCCCTGCCTTTTTTTTGTTTTTCCCAGTCGAGCTTCGATCTCAAAAAAGTTTTCTCGCTCTGCGGATCCGGCGGATCACCCTGCCAGACAAATGAGCTGAATTCACGTTTTCTGCCTTTTCGTACCGCGTCGATCAGGTCATCGTCGGAATGGCTGACAAAATAAAGAAAAGGCGCATCTTCGCCGTATTCTTCACCCATAAACAGGAGGGGGACGGATGGAGAAAGTATAACAATTCCTGCCGCAAGCTTCAATGCCTCGAAGGAGACCAGTACCGGCAATCTTTCGCCGAGCATCCGGTTGCCGACCTGGTCATGGTTCTGGGAAAAAAAAACGAACTGCTCCCCCGGCCTGTCTTTTGATGAATTCCCGTAATGTTTTTTTCTGTATTCTGAAAACTGACCCGAATAAACAAATCCCTCTCTCACCGATTTCGCGAGTTGACTGATTCTCCCGAAATCGACATAGTATCCCTTCCTCTCGCCGGTAAGAAGAGCATGCACGGCATGGTGAAAATCATCGCACCATTGCGAGTCGATGCCGTAGCCGCCGATTTCCTTTGTCCGCGTGATCTTTGCGTCATTGAGGTCGCTCTCCGCAATCAAGGTAAATTTCTTTCCCTGTGCCCGGGAAAAATTCCCCACCTTGTCTGCGAGCTCCTGGAGAAACGGTCTGGCGCTCATATCGTAAATGGCGTGTACGGCATCCAGGCGCAGCGCATCCATATGATAATTCCGGAACCAGTGCAGGGCGTTTTCGATAAAAAAATTTCTCACACCGTAATTGTATGCATCGTCGAAATTAACGGCCGCCCCCCAGGGCGTGTTGTATCTCTCGGTAAAATAGGGGCCATAATCCCGCAGATAATTGCCTTCCGGACCGAGATGGTTGTACACAACGTCCAGTATCACCGCCATATTCCGTCTGTGGCAGGCGCCGACAAGCTTCTTCAACCCCTCCGGTCCCCCATAGGAGTTCTGTACGGAATAGGGATAGACCCCGTCGTATCCCCAATTCCTTTCTCCGGGGAACTGGGCGACCGGCATGATTTCGACAGTATTGATCCCGAGATCGAAAAGTTCGTCGAGTCTTCGCTCAACGGCATCGAAGTTCCCCTCCGGGGTGAAGGTCCCTATATGGAGTTCGTACATTGTCATTCTTTCAAGAGGGACCCCGGACCAGGTATCGTCGTCCCACTGAAAGGCGCTGTGGTCAACCACTACGGAAGGACCGTGCACACTCCCGGCCTGGAGACAGGACGCTGGATCGGGTCTCTCCGTATCGCCGTGGAGTCTGAAAAAATATTGAGTCCCCGCCAATATGTCGCCACCCTCTGCAACCCAGAACCCGTTCCCCTCTTTTTCCATGGCGATATTCCTTTCACCCGGCGAAACTATCCTTACTTCTAATTCCTTCAGAAAGGGGGCCCAGACACGAAACCGGCAACGGCCATTCCCGAGGTAGAGGGCGCCGACCCTCATGATTCGCTCTCCTCTCTCCTGAAGACGAGGATCCCAAGGGGAGGAAGGGTCAGTGACAATGAATTATACATACCGTGGAACGGAACGGGAGATGCATCCATACCTCCGAAATTCCCATGGCCGCTTCCTCCGTATTCCCGGGCGTCGCTGTTGAGAACCTCCCTCCAGAATCCGCTCTCGGGCACTCCTATCCGGTAGTTATGCCGGGGGACAGGCGTGAAGTTGCACACCACGAGTACGGTGTCATCCACCGCCTTTCCCTTTCTCAAAAAACTGACGATGCACTCCTCCCAGTCGCTGAAATCGACCCACTGGAACCCGCGGTCTTCGAAATCCAGATCGTAAAGGGCCGGTTCTCCCTTGTAAAAGATATTGAGATGTTTCAGCCAGGTCTGGACCCCTTTATGGGGCGCGTACTCAAGGAGATGCCACTCCAGGCTTCCCTCATGAGACCACTCACGCCATTGGCCCAGCTCCGTCCCCATAAAGAGTAGCTTCTTCCCCGGATGGGTATACATATATCCCAAAAGAAGCCTCAGGTTCGCGAACTTCTGCCAGTCGTCTCCCGGCATTTTGCTTATGATAGACTTCTTCCCGTAGACGACCTCATCGTGGGAAAGGGACAGCATGAAGTTTTCCGAGAAAGCATACCAGATGCTGAAGGTAATCTTGTTATGATGATATTTCCGGTATACGGGATCCAGTGAGAAATAATCGAGCGTGTCGTGCATCCATCCCATATTCCACTTCATACCGAATCCAAGCCCCCCGACATGGGCCGGCCTGGAGACCATCGGCCACGCCGTCGACTCCTCTGCAATAGTCTGGACGTCGGGGAAAGCCCTGTATACCTCTTCATTAAGCTTTCTCATGAAAGCGATGGCCTCGATATTTTCCTTTCCTCCGTATTTGTTCGGTATCCATTCGCCATTTTTCCTCGCATAATCGAGATAAAGCATGGATGCAACCGCGTCGATCCGGAGGCCGTCGATATGGTATTTCTCCAGCCAGAACAGGGCGCTGCTCACAAGAAACGCCCGCACTTCGTTCCGCCCGTAATTGAATATGTAACTGTTCCATTCCGGATGAAACCCCTTGCGCGGGTCCTGGTGTTCGTAAAGATGTGTGCCGTCGAAAAAAACAAGGCCGTGGACATCGTCCGGAAAGTGAGAAGGGACCCAGTCGAGGATAACCCCGATTCCTTTCCTGTGCAGACTGTCGATAAGGCACATAAAGTCCCGCGGAGTACCGTAGCGGCTCGTCGGGGCGAAGTACCCCGCGGTCTGATATCCCCAGGAACCATAAAACGGATGTTCCATTATGGGGGTGAACTCGACATGGGTAAAGCCCATATCATACAAATAATCGGGCAGATAATCCGCCATTTCCCTGTAGTTGAGAAAGCGGTTATTTTCCTCCGGTACCCTCCGCCACGAGCCCGGATGGATCTCATAGACTGAATACGGAGAATCCAGCGCATTTTTTGAATGACGGTTTTCCATCCAGTCCAGATCATTCCACTCGTAGTCGAGGCTTTCGACAACGCTGGACGTATCCGGGGGCAGCTTCCATGAAAAGGCGAAGGGGTCGCCCTTGTCCACCCGGTAATTATTAAACCTGGAGACAATATGGTATTTATAGGCCACCCCGATACCGACCGCAGGTATGAACCCTTCCCAGATGCCGGTCCCGTCATCCCTCATCTTCAGGTAATGTGACCCGTTGTTCCACTGGTTGAAGTCCCCCATTACCGATACCCTGGAGGCGTTCGGCGCCCAGACGGCGAAATGTGTTCCACGCACTCCGTTGACGACCATGGAATGGGAACCCAACTTTTGAAAAAGCCTGAAGTGACTTCCCTCCTTGAATAGATATATGTCGTGGTCCGTCAGGGGGCTGACATCGTATATCACATTGTTCTCCGTCATATTATCGCTCCTCGCTTTCAGAAATTTGCAGGATATGCATTATCCCTCTTGCGGGAATCACGACCCACTCGGGCCTGTTATTCAATTCATATCCGAGCTCATAAACCGCTTTTTCCAGCAGAAAACATTCAAGCAGCGTCCCGAATTCATTCCTTTCCGGAGGGATGAAGGGAGCTGCTTCCGTCGTATGAAGATATGAACTCAGGAATATGCCGCTCACGTAATGGTACCAGATGCCGGCCCAGGGTTCCAGCAGGGGGACATCCTCCGGACGGACTTTTCCGTGCTGAAGAAGGGCGCTGTGCACGCTGTAATGGAACGACCTTATCATTCCCGCCACGTCCCTGATGGGGGAGCGCTTCAATCTCCTCTCGCTCACCGCGCGTGCAGGTTCTCCCTCGAAATCGATTATTACGAAGTCCTTTCCCGTATAAAGTACCTGCCCGAGGTGAAAGTCTCCGTGGTAACGGCACTTTATCGTAGATATTTTTTTCCCGAGAATACGCTGAAACCGTTTCAGAATCTCCGGTTCCGAGCGAAGGATCCTGGATGCCTCGTCGCGCACATTTTCCGGCAGGGTCCTGACATTCTTGCCGAGCAAAAGCATTACCCTCCTGGACATGTTCCGCATGGATTGGTAAAGAGACCTCTGGTAGAGCATGGAGAACGCCTCGGGCTCGAAAAATTTTTCTCCGGTAGCAGAGGCGAGTGCCAGGTGCAGTTCACCGGTCCTCTTCCCGAGGAGAATCGCCATTTCGAGATACACACCGCCTATCAGTTCCTGAAGCAAAGGGGGTATGTCGGGGTAGTAAATATCATACAGTGAAAGCCCGACGGAAGGTACCTCCTGTATTTCGGCTTGTTTGGACAATACATGCTCATAATAATGCCTGACAGCGTCGACGGTATATGTCCAGGCATCACCCTGATTGGGGACAAACCCCTGAAGCTGGCAGATCGTGACCGGTTCGAAGCCCTTCCTGTGATATTCGATCGCACCCGCAAAGGGCGGAACGTTGGTAAAGCCCGCCCTCTCACTCAGAAACCGGGTAATCTCGGAATCCGGGTTCGTGCCTTCACTCAGTCGCCGGTACATCTTCAGAAGGAATATATTCTCATAAAAAATAGAGGTATTGGTCTGCTCCGCCTTCAGGACCTGGGACGCCAGCGGCAATTCCCTGCCGCTCAATATATGTCTGAATTTTCTGCCCGGAAAAGCAGTCAGTTCACCGAAGCGCCCCTTTTTCTTCTTCCTTCGCGCAATCATCTGGAGCAGATTTTCACGGAGCCTTTCTTCATATGAACCATCGAAAAGGACCCCCTGTTCCTCGTCGACGCTCAGCCTTGCGATGATGCTCCTTGGGAATTCTTCCATAACCTGTAAAGATCTTTCCTCCGATGCATATGCCAACGGTAAAATGTAGCCCTCCGGCGGTCCCTCGGAGTAATGGGTCTCGAGGAAAACGAATACCGGCAGGTCCGAACCCGCCTCAAGCGGGATCTGTTCCAGGATCTTTATTTTCCGGAAGGTCCGGGCCTTACCCCCGAACCACCGGACATTTTTTAGATAGTCTTTCAGGACCGGGCCCTCAAGCCTTTCCCTGGCCTTTCCTTCGAGCACATTCGTCCAGATCTTCTTTACACTAAGTTCAGGGAAGACCCTCTCTTCCGCGGCGGGGACCTCTTCCTTCTCTTTTTCGAGAAGAAACCAGTAATAATCATAGAATCCCATCGTAAGGACGTATGGTGTTTCCCTGATAACTGGGAACCGGTTTTGGCTTGATACTTCTATCGGGACATATCCGGCATGCCCGGCCAGGTCGATCTCCACAACCTGGGAGAACCTCGAAAGGTTTATTACCACCAGGATGGTCTCATCCTGATATCTTCGGGTGATCACGATTACTTTCGGGTTATCTGAACCTGGGAACTCTATGGTCCCTCTGCTGAAGGCCTTGTGCATCTTGCGCATGGTAATCACTCTTTTGAGCCACCATAAGAGGGAAGATGGGTTGCTTTCCTGGTTCTCCACGTTAAGGGCCTCATAATGGTACTCGGGGTCGATGATAACAGGCAGGTAAAGCTTGTGGGGGTTGGTCTTGGAAAATCCGGCGTTTCTGTCGGAACTCCATTGCATCGGTGTCCGGACCCCGTCCCTGTCCCCGAGATAGTAATTGTCTCCCATCGCCACCTCGTCGCCATAATAGATGATAGGGGTCCCGGGGAGAGAAAAAAGCAGAATCGTCATTATCTCGATCTTCCTTCTGTTGTTGCCGACCAGGGGGGCCAGGCGGCGTCGAATTCCCAGGTTGATCCTCGTGCGGGGGTCCCGCGCATACACCCTGTACATGTAATCGCGCTCCTCGTCGGTAACCATCTCGAGCGTCAGTTCATCGTGGTTGCGGAGAAACAGGCCCCACTGACAGGATTCCGGTATATCAGGGGTCTGCTCAAGGATATCGATGACAGGGAAACGGTCTTCCATCTGGAGGGCCATGAATATCCTCGGCATCAATGGGAAATGAAATGCCATATGGCATTCGTCGCCGTTTCCGAAATAGGCCGCTGCGTCCTCCGGCCACTGGTTCGCCTCTCCCAGAAACATCCTGTTCTTGAATTTTTCGTCCACGTGTCTTCTCAATTTCTTGAGGAACTCATGGGTCTCGGGAAGGTTCTCGCAGTTAGTGCCTTCACTTTCATAGAGATAAGGCACCGCATCCAGCCTGAGGCCGTCCACGCCGGCATTCAGCCAATTGTCCACGATCTTGAACATCGACTTCTGCACATAAGGGTTCTCGAAGTTCAGATCGGGTTGATGGGAATAAAAACGGTGCCAGTAGTAGGCTTTCGCCACAGGGTCCCACGACCAGTTCGATGTCTCAAAATCACCGAAGATAATCCGCGCGTCCCTGTATTTTTCCGGTGTGTCGCTCCAGACGTAGAAATCTCTCCATACCGTCCCCGGCCTCGCCCTTCTCGCTCGTTGGAACCAGGGATGCTGGTCCGAGGTATGGTTCAAAACCAGTTCCGTGATCACCCTTATTCCGCGCTTATGTGCCTCTCTCAGAAGGTCCCTGAAATCTCTAAGGGTCCCGTAGTTCGGATTGACATTGAAATAGTAGGAGATATCGTAGCCGTCGTCCTTGAGGGGGGAGGGATAGAAAGGCAGTATCCAGATGGCGGTGATACCCAGGCCTTCAAGGTAATCGAGTTTCTGTATCAGACCCCTGAAATCTCCTATGCCGTCGTCATTGCTGTCGTAAAAAGACTTTACATGAAGTTCATAAATGATCGCATCCTTGTACCAGAGAGGATCGTCGTCGAAATATTTGTCTCGTGAAGCCATGAATGACTATTACCTCCTTCAATTCACACTACAGTTGCATAAAGAAACTGAAAAAGAAGGCGGATGTGTTGAAAAAGGTCCATAACCGGAGGCTCCGCAAAGCC
>JBECKU010000358.1:0-1321 GCA_040235385.1 Candidatus Sulfobium sp.
GACCTGAGCATTCTGACCGCTGACGAGCGTGCGCAGCAGTTGGTGGGTTGGAACCCGTCGGGCGAGCTCAGCTGGCCGTCGCGGGGGCTGGTGAGTTGGTTCGAGGCGACCGCGGCGCGGCGCGGCGCGGCCGAGGCCGTGCGTTGCGGCGAGGCGGCGCTCAGCTACGCCGAGCTGGACGCGGCCGGCAACCGCCTGGCGCGGTACCTGATCGCCCACGGCGTGCGGCCGGGTGCGCGGGTCGGCCTGCTGCTGGAGCGCGACCTCGCGCTGGTGGTCGGCATCCTGGGCATCCTGAAGGCCGGCGCCACCTACGTGCCGCTCGACCCGACCCACCCGCAGGAGCGGCAGGACTACGTGCTCGGCGACGCCGGTTGCGCCGTGGTGGTGACCGGCAGCGCCCTGTCCGAGCGCCTGAGCGGTGCCGTGGCGGCCGTGTGCGTGGACCGCGACGCGGCGGCCATCGGGGCGTGCAGCGCCGAGCCGCTGCATCGGGGTGACGCGGCCGACGCCGCCTACGTCATCTACACCTCCGGCACCACCGGCCAGCCGAAGGGCGTGGTGGTCAGCCAGCGCAACGTGGTGCGCCTGTTCACCGCCACCGAGGCCTGGTTTGGCTTCGATGAACACGACGTGTGGACCCTGTTCCACTCGGCCGCGTTCGACTTCTCCGTGTGGGAACTGTGGGGTGCGCTGCTGTACGGCGGTCGCCTGGTCATCGTGCCGTACGCCGTCAGCCGCGCGCCGGACGAGTTCCACCGGCTGCTGGTGGCGCAGGGCGTGACCGTGCTCAACCAGACCCCGTCGGCCTTCAGCGGCCTGATCCAGGCCGAGGCGGATCAGGATCCGGCGGCGCTCGCGCTGCGCGTGGTCATCTTCGGTGGCGAGGCGCTCGACTTCGGCGCGCTGCGCCAGTGGGTCGGGCGGCACGGCCTCGATCGGCCGCAGCTGATCAACATGTACGGCATCACCGAGACCACCGTCCACGTCACCTACCACCGCATCGACGCGGCCGACCTGGCGCAGGGCGGCAGCCTGATCGGGCGGCCGATCCCGGACCTGCGCGTGTACGTGCTGGACCGGCACCGGGAGCTGCTGCCGGCGGGCATCGCCGGCGAACTGTACGTCGGCGGTCTTGGCGTCAGCGACGGCTACCTGAACCGGCCCGAGCTGACCGCCGAGCGGTTCATCGAGAACCCGCACGGCGCGGGCCGGCTGTACAAGACCGGTGATGTCGTGCGCTGGCGGGCCGATGGCGTGCTCGAGTACCTCGGTCGCAGCGACCACCAGGTCAAGCTGCGCGGCTTTCGCATCGAGCTGG
>JBECKU010000108.1:0-4813 GCA_040235385.1 Candidatus Sulfobium sp.
CCTCCCGGCAAGGGACAAGATGATGGACCCGCGCTACCGCGAGGTGAAAAGTGACCAGATTCCGGAAAAGAAACTCGCCTCGGGGGCAACTGTCAGGATCATCAGCGGTGTAGTTGAAGGTGTCGCCGGCCCCGTCCGGGACATCGTCACCGACCCTCAATATATTGACGTCACAGTTCCTTCGGGAACAACTTTTACACATGCGGTACCTGCTTTCCATAATGTTTTTGCTTACGTGGTTGAGGGAAGCGGGTATTTTGATGAAGAGCGCAACGCATTCGCTCATGAAGTGATCTGCAGGAATTATTTCGACTTCACAGGGGACTGCCGGTTCGGACCTGAGAGCGTTGTCCTTTACGAACGCAACGGCGATGAAGTTGTCATCAAGACAGAGGACTCGCCGGTACGATTTCTCCTCGTTTCCGGCATGCCGATCGGCGAGCCGGTAGCGTGGTATGGTCCGATAGTCATGAACACCCGGGAGGAGTTGCAGACAGCTTTTGAGGAGTTCGAAAAAGGCACTTTCATTAAAGACCGGAGTTGAAGAAGTATTCACAGAATACATGGGGGAGATGAGAATGGGAGAAGCTTTCAGGATTCTCGGCTTTGCCGGCAGTCTCCGCAAACAATCTTACAACCGATCCTTGTTAAGAGCTGCTCTGGAACTCGTTCCGGAAGGTGTCGAGCTTGAGATTTTCGACCTTGAAGGAATCCCGCCCTTCAACCAGGACTTGGAGAATGAGCCCGTTGAAAGAGTCAGGGAGTTCAAGGCAAAAATAAAGGCCGCGGACGCGGTTCTTATTTCGATGCCGGAGTATAACTATTCGATACCCGGTGTCCTGAAGAATGCCATCGACTGCGCCTCCAGGCCTCCCGGCGACAATGCATTCGAGCATAAGCCCGTGGCTATAATGGGGGCCTCTCCGGGCATGATCGGCTCTGCGAGGGCCCAATATCATCTGCGGCAGTGCTTTGTCTTCCTGAGTTGCTTTGCATTAAACCATCCGGAGGTCATGGTCTCCTTTGCACATGAAAAGATCGATGCAGAGGGTAAGGTCACAGATCAGAAAACGAGAGAACTCATCCGGCAACTCCTGGAAAACCTCGTTGGCTGGGCAAGGAGATTGAAGATTTAGTGAGATTAGGACTTTGACTGATAACCTGCACCATTAAGTAGCGATCAAAAAAGAATGCGCCTGAGTTCTTTCATTATGAAAGGGCACGAAACAAGCGAGAATTCACCCATACGTGCCCTGCGCAATAATTTCGAACAAATACCTTCGGTGATGAGTGCCGCAACCAGCACATTTGTATCAAATGCAGCGATCGCGATATCGCTTCGAATACATCTTCTTCACTGACTATCCCAAGCTTCTTTGCCTTTGGGCCGAGTTTCTTCTGGACTGATTGCGTGATATCATTTAGTAAATGAGAATGAAATCATGGCCAACGCAGAGATAAAGCTGACCGAAAATGCCTTGCGGGTCCTCGAAAAACGCTATCTTGCCAAGGATGGGGAGGGCAGGGTGGTGGAGACCCCTGAGGAGTTGTTCCGGAGGGTGGCCAGGACTGTGGCCGAAGTGGATGCGAAGTATGACGGGGATGCCGTCAGGACCGGGAGAGAAGACGTTTACTTCGACATGATGACTTCTCTCAAATTCATGCCTAATTCTCCGACTTTGATGAACGCCGGTACGAGACTGGGGCAGCTTTCGGCGTGTTTCGTTATCCCCGTCAAGGACAGCATAAAGGAAATATTCGATGCCGTCTCTACTATGGCCACAATTCATCAGACAGGGGGAGGAACGGGCTTTTCTTTTTCCCGTCTCCGGCCGAAGAATGATATCGTCGGCTCGACCGGCGGCGTCGCTTCCGGTCCCGTGTCTTTCATGAAAATATTCGACCAGTCCACCGAAGTCATAAAACAGGGCGGCAGGAGGCGGGGAGCCAACATGGGAATACTCAGGGTCGACCATCCCGACATCATGGAGTTCATCGAGGCAAAGATCGAGGAAGGGGCTTTCAGGAACTTCAACCTCTCTGTTGCGGTAACCGACGATTTCATGGAAATGCTGAAGAAGGATGAGGAGTACGACCTCATAAACCCGCGGAACGGCATCAGAGCAGGCCGCCTGAGTGCGCGGAGCGTCTGGCGAAGAATTGCCGAAATGGCATGGCTCACGGGAGATCCCGGGGTCATATTCATCGACCGCATCAACCGCCTGCATCCCGCTTCTCACGTGGGAGAGATCGAAGCGACTAATCCCTGCGGAGAGCAGCCCCTCCTTCCCTATGAAAGCTGCAACCTCGGCTCGATCAACCTGAAGCAGGTTGTAAAGGAAGAAAAGATCGACTGGGACGAACTCGTCCGGCTGGTGAAGGAAGGGGTGCAGTTCCTCGACGGGATTATCGACGCAAACAGATATCCTCTTCCCGAAATCCAGAAGATAACATATGCCGACAGAAAGATCGGATTAGGCGTAATGGGACTGGCCGAAATGCTGATCATGATGGGGATACCATACGCTTCCGAGGAGGCTTTAAATACTGCGGAGGAAGTCATGAAGAGGATCTCGGAAGAGGCGATAAAGAAATCGGTGGAACTCGGCAAAAGCAGGGGGAGTTTCCCGAATTTCAAAGGAAGCAAATGGGAGAAGGGTCTGGAGGCCATGCGCAATGCGACGGTCACCACTGTCGCGCCGACGGGAACCATCAGCATAATAGCGGGTGCGTCGAGTGGAATCGAGCCGCTCTTTGCAGTCTCGTTCATCAGAAAGGTAATGGAAGGGACCGAGCTTCTCGAAGTGAACGATCTTTTCATCAGCCGCGCACGGCAGGACGGATTCTACAGCGAAGACCTCGCAAGGGAGATTGCGAGAAAGGGCTCGTTAAAGGATATAAAGGACGTGCCGGACGACGTGAAGGATTTGTTCGTGACCGCTCTCGATATTGAGCCTTCGTGGCATGTGAAGATGCAGGCGGCATTCCAGAAATATACGGATAACGCCGTCTCCAAGACAATCAATCTCCCCAATGATGCGACCGAAGACGATGTCGAGAACGTGAACGGACTGGCCTATGATTTCGGGTGCAAGGGGATTACCGTCTTTCGTTACGGCAGCAGAAGGGAGCAGGTCTTATCTGTCGAGGAAATGCCTGAAATGAAAAAAGAGGCAGGTTTTCTGAAGGCAACCGGAGAATATATCGGTGAATGCAAGATCTGTTCGGTGTGATTTTACGCTTTTTGTTTCTTCGCTCTTTTCTTCCGGCTTTTACCAGATGTCTCCAGTTCTTTTTCGGCACAAGGCATGTTTTTGTGAACAAGCCTCTTCATGCGCTTACAATATAGTCCTATGAAGGTGCGGCAGCTGCGGGAGCCGTCCAGTGCGTCGGAATCGGGAAAACTCGCATATATGCATTCGAGGTCGCAGAATTTCAATGGGGGCAAAATCAGTCTCTCAGCCAGCGGTCCAGAATACATTTGATGTCTTCACTGAACTGATTTATGTCGAAGGCCTTGTGAAAAAAGGCGTCCGCGCCGGCGTCGAACGATTCTTTTCTGTCGGATTCGAGAGAAGAAGAAGTCAGTATTACCACCGGAATATCTCTGAGATGCTCATCCGTCCTTATCTTGCGCAGAGTATCAATGCCGTTCATGCCGGGCATTTTCAGATCGAGAAGTATTAGCGAAGGCAGTTCTCTTCCGTCATGTAAAAGTTCGAGGGCGGTCTCGCCGCGCCCGGCCTCTTCAACCCTGACATCGGGCCGGCTTTTTGTAAGAATTCTCCTGGCGAGCTCTATTTCGTCCGGATTATCATCGACAATTAGTATCGTATGTTCCATGGTTCTGACCACGGGAAAAGACTACCATAATTTTATTATGATCTCAAGGGGGAAAAAAGACTGAGGACTGTTTTCACCCTAAAGTGAAATAAACTGTTACCCCTTTTCCGATATCGCCTTCAGCCCATACCCTGCCGCCATGGCGGCGGACGATCCGGTCAACGATCGTCAGACCGATGCCTGTGCCCTCGAACTCGCTGTCCGAATGAAGTCTGTGGAAAGGCCGGAACAGCTTGCCCAGGTAATTAGGGTCGAATCCCGCTCCGTTGTCTTTGACGTAATATACAGTCCGACTTGCCGGGGACATTCCCGATTCTACAACCCCGCCAGGCTCTGTCCGTACATCCGGGACAGTCCCCTCAACTGATATGATCGCGCCGAATTCAATGAGAGCGTCGTCTTTTTTCGAAGTAAATTTCCAGGCATTTTCGAGAAGATTCGAAAGAACGATCTCGATCAGACGACGGTCTGCAGATGCCCAGAGGCCCTCCATGATGTTTACATCCACGCTTCTTTCCGGATCGGCCTCACGCATCTCGGAAATAATGGATGCCGCGATCGTGCTCATATCGATTTCCGTCCTTGCCATCTCCTGCCTTGAAATCCGGGAAAGGTTCAGAAGGTCGTCGATCAGGTGGGTCATCTTTTCCGAGCTTCTGTGAATGCGGGACAGATAGTCCATCCCCTTTTTATCGAGCTTCTTTGCGTAATCCTCATCCAGAATTTTCGCGAAACCGGCTATGGAACGAAGCGGCGCCCGCAGGTCGTGGGAGATGGAGTATATGAAGGCTTCAAGTTCCCTGTTCACCGACTCGAGTTCTACATTCCTAGCCGCCATATCGTCGCTTAACCTGAGGACTTCTTTCTCATGACTCATCCTGATCATCGCCGCAGCCACCTGGTCGGTCACGGCCTTCATAAGGGCAAGGTCCTCTTCGCTGAAGGTCTCGCGGCTGCATGTGCCGAAGGA
>JBECKU010000149.1:0-2674 GCA_040235385.1 Candidatus Sulfobium sp.
CACTTCATGTTACCTGATAGAAAAAGAGACTGTTCTCAGGCTTTTAAAGGCAGACGCTGTATTTTCGGAGTTTTGTCTGAAAACATTGCTGAAAAGACTTGCAGATATTACCTACAGAGATATATGCGACCGGAAACTGCTGTATGGCGGCGGTGACAAGCTACTCTTTACGAATACCCTGGGCGACCTTGCTGCAAGGAAAGTGATCACGGAATCGGAAGACATATCAATAAAAAAGGCTGCCGAGACCATGGCGGCGCATGGGATAAGTTCTCTCGTTCTTCTGGATTCCGACGGTTTTCCTTCCGGTGTCATCACAGACAGAGACCTGCGGAACAAGGTCGTCTCGAAAGGCAGGGACCCGGACGGGAGGGTCGGCGATGTTATGAGTGTCACCCTTATAAAGGCGGAAGCCGGGGACTATTGCTTCGAGGCGCTCCTTAAAATGCTGCGATATAACATACACCACCTGCTCGTGGTGAGCGAAGGGGAACTTAGGGGGATAATTACCGCTCATGACCTTATGACGCTCCAGGGGACTGCTCCGCTCTCGGTTGCCGGGGAGATAGAAAGCCAGGATACCATAGACGGTCTGGTTCCTGTATCAAGGAAAATAAACAAAGTGATATCTCTTCTTATAAAGGAAGGGGCGCAGGCCAGCAATATCATCAGAATTATCACCGAAATCAATGACAGACTTATGAAGAAACTCCTCGAAATCACGGAATCCAGACTCGGGCCGGCTCCTGTGGGTTACTGCTGGATTGTGTACGGGAGCGAAGGGCGAAAAGAACAGACATTCAGAACAGACCAGGATAACGCCATTATCTATGATGATTCCGCCAAAAACATGGGCGGTGTCGAGGAATATTTCACGCAATTCGCGTTTAAGATGAGAGACGCTTTGGAAAAATGCGGTTTTCCCCCCTGCACCGCAGATTATATGGCCAGCAACCCAAAGTGGCGCCAGCCCCTGAATGTATGGAAAAAATATTTCATTGACTGGATAAATAAGCCTACCCCCGAGGCCGTCCTCCTGTCCCTCATATTTTTTGACTTCCGCCCTGTGTACGGTGACGTTCTGCTGGCTGAAAAACTGCGCGCTTTTCTGGGCCGTGAGCTTAAGGATAAGAATTTCTTCCTTGCTCATATGGCGGGGATAGTTAGCAGGAACAAGCCCCCGGTCAATTTCCTGGGAAAACTATGTGGTGAAAAAGAAGGCGGACACAAAGGCAAATTCAATATCAAAAATAAAGCGCTATGTCCGATAATAGACGCGGCGAGACTCTCTGCACTGGAAACGGGAATATACAACACCTCGACGATCGAGAGACTCAGAGAACTGAAAGACAGGCGTGGTACGGCAAGCAGATTTTCAGATGATCTCGAGCAGGCTTTTGAATTTCTCATGTCACTGAGACTCAGACATCAATACCGGCAGATAGAGGAAGGGATCGAACCGGATAATTTTATCGACCCCCGGGGCCTTCGGAGTATGGAGAGAAAGATGCTGAAAGAGGTAATGGGTCTAATAGCCTCCGTTCAGAACAGCGCAATGAAAAAATACAGCGAGTGGGGCGTTGCCTGATACCGGCTAGCTATCAAAACATTTTTATAGACTATTAAATTATTCTGATTACCCTTGACTTTTTCGGAATGAGCCGTTTGGCAGTGATCCTATATTTTTCAAAGGGTTTTACTGCCTATTTTTTAGGCAGTCCGGAAAAAACCTTGCCGGGACTGCATTACCGCGCTTTCAACTTACCTTTTTTAACACGACCTGTTGGCAAACCCCTGTAGAAGACTTTCGCCCTTCCAAAGGTAAGGCCCAAAGGGGGAAGTTGGACCTGCCGTTCGCCCGATAAGGAGCGTCTCATCACCTCGCTGTAAATACCAGTGCTTTCCAAGAGGGAAAAACCGGCGTTAAAAGATATCAACAATTTATGAACCAATGTTGATAACTTATATTTATTATATGAGAAAGAATAGAAATTCTTCTAATTCACGCTTTCCTACTTTTTCCTTCGGGCAATTCTTTTCGGGGATGGGGCGTTTGCCATCCTCGCTGCAGTGTCTCCCGGGGCCGCAATTTGGTAAATAACAGCTTTTTCCTCATGGTTCATAACTTTATTTCCGAAGTCCATCAATGATTCGGCTTCCTCCCATAATGAGTCCCGGCTCGGAGCGCCAAGCAATGAGACGATAATTACGGCATCCTCTCGCCCGGCAGCGCCTACAAAACAGTGGCCCGCCCGCCGCGTATAGCCCGTTTTTCCGCCGACGACACTTTCATCCGACCAGAGAAGCATATTTGTGTTCTTTATCATAACAGGCCTTCCCGATTCTGTCGATAACGCGGCGACCCGCGTTCCAAGTATCCGTTTAAGTACTGGGTATTCCATCGCCTTTCTCATGATCTTTGATAAATCATAAGCGGTTATATGCTGACCCTTGCCCGGAAGGCCGTTTGCATTTACGAATTTCGTATCATAGGCCCCAAGTGCGATCGCCTTCTTGTTCATCAGTCTGACGAACTCTTTTTCAGATCCTGCAACGGCTTCCGCGAGCGCAACCGCCGCGTCATTCGCTGACTTCAAAACGGCTGCATAGAGGAGCGTCTCAACGGTGAGCCTGTCGCCCTCCCTTAAACCGAGCCTGGATGGTGCGGTCTCAG
>JBECKU010000200.1:0-12052 GCA_040235385.1 Candidatus Sulfobium sp.
GAATAAGGGCGTCCCTTAAATTATGCGTGAAAATCACAACAAAATCTCCCCCGGCCTCTATGCCAAAGAGTTGCAAATTCCTCCCTTTGGAAAAGGGAGGGCAGGAGGGATTTTCACCTACAAGTGAAGGGATGCTAATAAAGAATATCCTTCAGATTTTCATGGAGTAATACAGTTCTTCATACTGGCGTAGAGTGGAGCGCCATTGGTCGAGTTCCCGATGCAACTGCTGGATGTCTCGGGCGTCGGCCCGTTCGGAAGGACCGAGCAAGTTTTTCGTTTCCCCTCCATATCTTTCTTCCATTAATGAAAGCGACTTCTCGATCTTTTTTATGGCCTTTCTGCAGACTGCCAGTTCCCTCGACAATGATATCTCGAATTCGTCAGTATGCACGAACGCCTCCTTTTGTGACCTTTATTAAGCGGGAAGGGTTATGCCCTTCCCGCCACCGGTTCGTAGAAACGGCTTCGTCCGTTACGGCTGGCCGGGAAAGAAAGTGTAGCTGGCCCAGACGAGAATGCCCAACAGAAC
The DNA here is from genome assembly GCA_040235385.1 of Candidatus Sulfobium sp. GTDB lineage: Bacteria > Nitrospirota > Thermodesulfovibrionia > Thermodesulfovibrionales > UBA6898 > JBECKU01. Next base: position 533 of record JBECKU010000200.1, read on the forward strand.
GACACCGAGCCCAAGGCTCCAAACGATAAGCTTCTTTTCCACGGGCAGAAGAGGTTCGTACTCCATCTTTTTTATTTCTTCTGCTATTTTCAGTTCTTCCGGCATGTGTACCTCCTTTCTCTACCCAGCCATCGTGGGCGGCTTTACGCCGTGGAAGAAGAGCCACGATATGAAGAGACCTATCCATATGATAAACCCGAAAAGGGCGATCACATAAATGGCGACAAGCTTCCCGATTCCTTCCTCCCAGAGCTTCTTGAAGTTCGAGACGACCCCTATGCTGAAGAATGTGAGGGCGAAGAAAAAGGACCTGAAGACATTTGCTTCACCCGTTGTCACCTTGGCCAGGGGTATGATGTCCTTGTTGTTAAGACAGATGAAGAGCATGAGGACGAAGGTGAGGGCATAGCCGATGACGAATTTGGGGAACCTGTTCCAGATCTCACCCATCCCGACTTTCTGACCGGGCTTGCACTCGATCTTTGCGCACCAGATATAGGCGAGGATAAAGGCCCAGACGCCGATGAAGATATCGATGAATATCTTTACCGTGGTAGCTGCGTTCATGATCCAGTCGGCTTCATATTTCACGCCCTGCACAGTAAGTGCCTTCGCCCTGATAAGGGCGTCCATAATCTGCCCGCTGGCGACGGCGGCGCCGTCGGTCTTGACTGCGAGACCCATCCACGCCCCGGCCACCATGGGCTCCTTAAAGAGGAACGCCTGGCCGAGAAAAGGCAGAAGTATCAGCTCGACGACCGCGAAGATAACGACGATCGAAGACACCATGATCGGGACGACCGGCCTGGAACGTATCGCGCCTCCCGTGGCGATGGCCGCAGACACGCCGCATATGGAGATGCCCGAGGCGAGCGGTGCTGCCCATTCCCTGCTGAACCTGAAATATTTCCTGGCAATGAAATACACCAGCGCCCAGTAGATGAGGTACGCCTCGATGATCGCGCAAATGCCCCTGAACATCACTGCCGTTGCTAGTCCGAGGGCACCCGATGCCTTGACGCCTATGAGCGCGCCAAGGATGACTATCGCGGTCTTGATGTAGAGTTCCGGCCTCGCCGCTTCCTTGAGTGATTCGGCAAATTTGGGAAAGAAGTTGCCAACGACGAGTCCGGCGATGAGCGCAACGATCAGCCCCGATTCGCCGGTGAGCTTCAGAGACCATGAGACGCCGAATTTCTCGATGGCGCTCGGGCTGTTTGCTGCTATGTTTGCCTGATGGCCGATTATGACGCAGGCGTAAGTGAGCCAGAAGATGATGGTGAAACCGTAAAAGAATTTGCCGAGATCGCCCTTTAGCGCCCTGACCCCCACTCCCAGCACAACCATAAAGGCAACATAGGTGAGGAAAAGCGAGAGCCATCCCGACATCCATCCGTAATTCTTCGATATGGGAGAGACTGCCTTCGAAAGGTCGGTCCACATATTCGGCTTTACACCCCAGCCGAGGATGTCGACGCCCGACATCACCCCCAGGGAAAGCACGAAAATGAAGAGACCGAGCCATAAGGACAGCCAATCTTCACTTATACCTTGAGTTTTTTCTTCCATACATTTTACCTCCCTGTTTCGGGATCGAATGTTGGTAATTATCAGCCCGTTATGAAACGGGTATCCCGTTGGAATCTTTCATCGAACATTCAATTGTCCCCACCTCCTTCGGAACACGACGTATATAAAGGACACAAAGCGGAAGGGCGCTTAACCCTTCCGCTCGGGACAAGCTTTTTGCCTGTGTACTCATTACGGGGCGGCTTTCTCCTCTTTCTTTACAGCCTCCTGCAGTTTCTTCACAGCATCCTCGAGTTTTTTCAGCCTCGCAAAGTTGTTCCACTGTTCGTCTTCTACAGGGAAAGCCTCGTTTGAGCCGTAGACTATCCAGGAATCATCCCAGTTTGCCGGGTTCTTGAACCCCAGGAGTCTCATCTCGAGATATGTGAGCGTCGACCGGGTACCGGTCTGGCAATAAGCGATCGAGCGTTTGTTCTTATCGAGGTTTTTGTAAAAACTAGCGACCCTGTCAGGTGACAGGTAGCCGTTATCTACATCCTTGCCCGTCTTTGGGTCCTTTTCCTGGTCAAAGGTCTCTTTATGGGGAATGAGGACGGTCGTATGAGGAACATGTCCTCCTCTTATAGCCCGGATGTCCTGTCCCTCGTACTCTTTCTTCGATCTCGCGTCGATGAGCTGTGCACCCTTTTCTTTGCCTTTGGCTATATCAAGTATCTCGCCGGTCGAAGCAAGCCTGCTCTTGACCACCTTTGCCTTGAAGGTTTTCTCCGGTTTCAGTGTCGGCTCGTTCGTCAGCTTGTTGCCCGATTTTAGCCACGCATCCAGCCCGCCGTTCAGCATATGGACTTTGTCATGGCCCAGGTATTCGAGGATCCAGAAGGCCACCGCGGAACTTTTTATGGTGTCGGTGATTTTGTGTTCTCCGTACAACACGACGTTCGTGTCATTGCCGATGCCGACCTTGCCGAAGAGCCTCTCGTATTTCGAGACATCCGAGAACATCCGTGCAGTGGCGTCCCTGAGCGCCTTTTTGCACTCCTTGCCGAGACTGATTGCGCCGGGAATATGTCCTTTTGCATAATCTTTCAGGTCCCTGCAGTCGATCACGACCCAGTCGGCCTTGGCGGCATTCGCCGCAACAGTGTCAGGCGTGACGAGAAGTTCCGGATTCGCCCAGTTTGCGGCCAGCGCAGCTCCTGCCGATGTCAGGAGAAACATTGTTATCAATACGTACATCAACGATCTTCTGATCTTGGTCCTGTACTCCATGTGTACCTCCCTTTGAGAAGAATACTCGGTTGATATTGGTGAACAGTTCTCGTCCACCGCCTTAATGTCCATGTCAGTCGCCTTTTCACCGCGCGATCAGAACCGGAATATCGGCCCTGTTCGCGACCTCTCTGCTGACGCTTCCCATGAATAATGTGTGCAGTCTCTTCCCCCGCGACCCTATAATGATCAGTCCAACATTTTCCTCGCGGGCCGAGTCCAGTATCGCATCCGCGGGATGCCCCTCTTTTACGACGGGCTTTATCCCGCCTATTCCTTTCTCCTCCAGTTTCCGCCTGTGGTACGAAATGATGCTCTCGGCCTTCTTGTCCAGCATTTTCTGATGCTCCGTCCCTTTTAGTTCCTCCTTCAGAGTCGACATTTCCGCCTTGCCCAGCATCTCGTCCATAAGGGACCGGCCTTCGATCTTCTGAACGTAAAGGAGAACGACTGTCTCGGGACGGCTGCACGAATATAGTTCGGCAAGAGCGGATACTGCATTTTCAGACCCCTTGCTGTCGTCGATTGCGACCAGTATTTTTTTCATGTTCGGATGTCCTCTCCTTTAACCGTTTTTCTTTTTTCTTGCGCGGATAAGCGATTGCGTATAATTCATGCCTATTCTTCCTTGTACAGATCCTTGAAGTGCTCCTCGAACTCCTTGCCCAGATCGGCACCGATCGCCTTTTCGACGGAAACACCGTATGCGGGCGCCTCCTGCTTTTCGAAATATCCCGGCTGGATACCCGTTGAGTTCGACACGCTATAACCGAGCGCGGCGCCGAGAATCAGGAGAATTACGATAAGCGCGAACCATTTTTTCTCCATTCACATTCCTCCCTTGTCCCTTGGATCACTCATTCCTCATCACTGCTCTTGTAGAGGTCCTTGTAGTATTGCTCGAGGTCCTTGTCGATCTTGGACTCGACGCCCTTTTCCTTCCTTTCGGTGAACACGCCCGCCTGGACAAACGGCGGCACGCTGTAGCCGATGAGGAAACCCACAAAGACTATGACGATGAGAACCACGGCTATCAATGTTTTATCCATTTTCAAACCTCCATAAACAGGCTTTTAAGCCGCCCTTCTGATCTTGTAGACATACTTGCCGCCCTCCATGTTCTTTTCGAAAATCTCATTGCCTTCGGCCGAACACATGGCGGCGATAGATTCGGACGAGGACGGATTGTCGAAAGTCACCTCCAGAACATCGCCCGGCTTGATCCTCTCGAGCATTTTCTTGGTATAGATCTGGGGGTGGGGACAGACGTACCCGGTGCAGTCAAGCGTGTAAACGCCTTCGCCTTTCCTGTCGAATTTGATAGCCATGACAAATACCTCCTCTGCGTTTATATATTCAATGCGGCCAGTTCTTTTTCCATTTTGCGCTCTGTCCACCAATTGAAGAACTTAACTCCTATGAAGGCCCCTCCTATCATGCCGATGCCGAACAGCCACCCAGCTGCATCGCCATTGGCGACCCTTACGAAGAAGCCGCCGACGTTACAACCGAGGCCGATCCTCGATCCAAGGCCCATGAACATACCGCCGATAATGGCCCAAACGGCCAGTTCTTTAGTCGGTTTCTTGAATTTGAACTCGTTGCTGATGAGTGCCATGACCGCCGCGCCCCCGATGAGGGCGAGGGACATCCAGTCGGCCGGATTCAGGGCGGGATTGGGTATTCCATTTATATACCCGAAGAAGATATTGTCCATGTTGTTCCAGCCGAGTTTATGAAAGAGCCAACCCACCCATTGAGCTTCCTGGGTTGTAACGTACCAGTATCCCGGATCGAAGACTGTCCCCCTGACGGATACGCCGAAGTCCGATCCGATTCTGCTGAGTATCTCGCCCGCATTTCTTACTCCGAATTTAATGCGCAGGCCCTCGATAACGAACATCTGGAGCCCGCAGGCGACGCCCAGGATCAAGCCAGCTATGGCTGTCCTTTTCGAAGACATGATCATACTCCAGAACCCTTTGAGGTTTTCTTTCAGTCCAAGAACCTCGCCGGGTCCTTTTTTCAGTTCATTCCGGTAGCTTCTTCTTGCCCAGATAAAGTAGACAACGGCCAGCAGCAATATCGCCGGAATGACTACCCCTGTCAGTAGATTGCCGATAAAAGCCCCCTGGAAGCTCTCGTTCTTCATGCCGACGATTTGCGCAAAAGTTGAGACCGGCTGGTCCCATACATACCCGGCCAGGTACTGGTCGAGCCATCCATCGCCACCGTTAATGGCAACGGGAAGATTTTTAGCTACCGCCGATGCATGCCAGGATTCCGGCACCAGGTAGTTGAACCACCCCCCTATGTCGGCCAATGAAGACTGGGTGACACTGATCGACAACACCACTAATAATGCAACGCCGTTCCCTTCTCCGGTCTTATAAAGTGAGCCTGAAGCACAGCCCCCGGCAAAAACCATCCCTATCCCGAAGAGGAGTCCGGCGATCACGGAATGTATGCTGTGCGGCGACGCATGGAAGGTGCTGAACCCGGTGGCTGTGACGAAAGCCGAGACAAAGGCGAAAAAGATTGTCGCGATCATAATGCCTACCACCATCCTGGGGACCCCCACGGCAAAGAGGTCCCTGAACGCGGACGCGAAACAGAACCTCCCGTATTGGAGACACATGCCGTAGATGAACCCGAACCAAAGATAGGCCGACAGATAAATGTAATAATCGTTATAGCTGTAAGTCGCCACGCTGATAAAGGCGAAGAATCCAACTATGGCAAGAGCCCAGATCTTTTTCTTCTTTGCTTGGTTTGCCACCTCGTTACCTCCTGATTTTTCTCTTTTATTTATTCCGCCGAAATCGCGGATCGTCAATAAAACTGCAATGGCTGTGCCATCTCCGAAAAAGGACTTAGTGAAAAAAATAACTCCGATTAATCAGTGTGAAATCAACCGGTTGGGAAAGTGCAATTCTCGCCGCTTGATTTAAAGGACCTTTTCGCGAATATCTCCGTTGTCCTGATAGGGACATAAGCACGAAATTACTGTCCCATTCGGGACAGTTTAGCCGGATGTCTTCCTTTTTACCTGAATCGGGGACTCTTACCCGCTGCCCCGGATTGCATAAGAGGTAAAAGGCATGCCCGGTCCTATGCGATCCAGGACCGGGCATGAGGGGAGAAATTCCAGGTCTGTCGGTTTTTATTTCTGTATAGTGAAATATAAACTTCCTCCATCTTCTTCCACTGAGAGCATTACGCATCCCATATTTTCGCAGAGGACCGGTATGTTTTCTTTAGCTGAGGCGTCATCCACTACGACCCTGAGGGTCTGTCCTTTCCTCATTATATTCAGGATGCTTTTCGTAACCTCCGCCGGTCTTTGTGCAGAGAGACCTTTGATGTCCAGTGTCTTGTCTACCTTGATGCTATTCTTCATTCAATTGCCCGTTCATTCTTGCTGCCGTGACATGGACAGATTTAATTTCAGGATCATTATCTTAGAAGCAATTGCAATACCAAGATCATAAGAGCTTGTAATATATGAATAATTCAGATGAAATGATCTTCTTTGTGTCCCAAACAGGACAACGATGGTATCCTGGAGAGCAGGAAAAATTTCCAAAAAATAATGGTTGTGTTAGGATAAATCAATGAGGCGTGCCGTATTGTTTCTGACCCTCGGGTTGTTCCTCTCTGCCGTTTTTTCGTCCCCTGCCGAACCCTCCGGGACCCAAAATGGACCGCAGGGGTCCGGTCCTCAACCCCTGGTGTTTATTATCCCGCCGGTTGAGAATGTATCGGCCATGTATGAGCAGTTCCTTCCTTTGAAAGAATTTATTGAAAAAGAAATATCCAGGCCGATCACCCTGGAAATTGCCAGGAATTATCAGGAGGCGATTTCAGACATAGGCACGGGCAAGGCGGGGTTGGCCTTTCTGGACCCGTCTGCGTATTGCGAAGCGAGGCACCTGCACAAGGTTGTTCCTCTTGCCAAGACGGTCCTCGGCGGGTCCTCCAAGTACAGGAGTGTAATCGTTGCCCGGAAAGATTCTCCGATCGACCGGATTGCAGAAGGAAAAGGGATGCGGCTTGCCCTCGGCAATACAAGTTCTTCGTCGTCCTATCTTATTCCCGCTGTAATGTTCAAGGAAGTCGGGCTCGTCCTTGACGATTTCGCCTCTGTCGGCTTTCTCGAAAACGAGGACAGGATCGCCCTGTCGGTCCTTACCAGGAAGCACGACCTCGGCGGGATGAGTGAACGTATCGCCCTGAAATACCTCGATGACGGGCTCAAGATCATAAGGACTTCCGAGGCCATCCCCCAGTATTCAATCTGTGCTTCTTCGAAGTTGCCCCGGGATGTTCGGGACAAAATAAGGAAGGCCCTGCTGTCCGTGAACAGTGACAGGACGCCCGAGCTCATTGCCGCGATGAAGGGGCTTGACGGGTTCGCTCCCGTGGAAGACAGGGATTTCGATGTGGTCCGGGTGATGATAAGGAACCTCACGGGAGAGAATTATCTTGAGTACAGGAAAGGGGTAGTGAAAGTTGCGATCCTTCCGCTCTATTCGGCTATCACTCTCTTCGAGCGTTTTGACCCTCTGATGAGATATCTCACCTTGCGGACCGGACGGGAGTTCAAGCTGGTAATCCCCAAAGACTTCGAAGATTTTTTCCGTACGGTGAAAGAAGGGAAGGTCGAGTTTTCCTATTCCAACCCTTACATTTACATCCAGCTTGCCGACCGGAAATTTCTCTCGGCTTTTGCGAATACCATACTCCGGGATACGGGCGATATTTTCCGGGGCATTATCATCACACACGTGGGAAGTGCGATCAAAGACCTGGAGGACCTCCGGGGAAAGAATGTCATGGTAGTCTCTTACAGGTCTGCAGGAGGGTTTCTGGCCCAGAGGCTCCTTCTGGACGAAAACGGTATCGACGTATACAAGGACCTTAAGATGTCTGAAGGGAAAAGACAGGAGGAAGTAATCCTGAACGTATACAGGCGGAATGTCGACGCAGGGTTTGTGAGAGAATCGGCGCTGAACGTCCTGGAGGGCAAGATCGATCTCGGAAAGATAAGGATCCTTGCGGCTACGCCTTATATCTCGAACTGGCCCTTCGCCGCGACCAGGAGCGCAGAGGGGGAGATGACCGAGCTCGTGCAAAAAAGTCTTGTCGAACTGAAGGACGAGAGCATCCTTGGCGCCGCACACGTAAAGGCGTTTAAACCGGCCGCCGACCGGGAGTTCGATTCCCTGAGAAAATCGGTGCATGCTCATGATCACGAATAGACTGAACCTGGGTCTCAAATTTTCGATTGCGGTCACTGCGCTCATCATCTGTTCGATGGTGGTTGTCGCATCGCTGATCATCAACTTTCAGAAGGAGTCGCTGAGGCAGAGTGCCTTCGAAAACAATCTGTCCGTGGCCAGACACCTGGCCGATGACGCCCCTGAGCCGCTTCTCGTCTTCGACCCCCTGAGACTTGATGAACTGGTATCGACTGTGATGGGCGCAACTTCATGTGTATATGCGATGATCACGGACAGCGGCGGCAGGATCGTCGCCCATACGGACAGGTCGATGCTAGGTAAGGAACTGACCGGCAAGGAATATCCTGAACTGCACGAGCATCTTCTGGCCGGGACGGAGCTGATCAGACAATTCAGGTCCGGGGACACCGCGATCAAGGAATTTTCAGTGCCTGTCAGGATCAGGAATGAAATACTGGGTCTTGCGACGATAGGCTACTCCATGGAGAAAATCGACTCCGTGATCGAAGGCAGACTCTCGAAATTAAAAAAATATATTTATCTTATCACCGGAATAATGGTCCTGGTCGGTATCATCGGCGCTTTCCTGGTCTCCACCCTGCTGACCGACCCGCTTAAAAAGCTGAAGAGCAGGATGCTAAATGTCCAGGCCGGCAACCTCGACGTGGAAGTGGAAAACCCGGGGATCGTGAGATGCTGGGAGAGATTGGACTGCAGGAAGACGGACTGTCCTTCATACGGCAGACTCAGGTGCTGGTCGGTGGCCGGGACGTTCTGCCACGGCAAAGTGCAGGGCCAGTTTGCCCAGAAGATCGGTGACTGCAGGAAATGCGTCGTCTACAAGGAGTCGTGCGGCGACGAAATCAGCGAACTCGTGGAGGTCTTCAACCAGATGGTCAAAGACCTCGAGCATAACCTGAAGGAGCTTGATAAAGTCAATATGGAAAAGTCAAGAATGGAGCGGCTTTCCGCCCTCGGTGAAATGGCCACGACCGTAGCCCATGAAACCAAAAACCCCCTGAACTCCATACGACTGGCGACATCGTACCTGAAGAGGAATTTCAGAGGAGAGATCCTTACCGAATTTCTCACGATCATTGAAGAGGAAGTGAAAAGGCTTAACGACATCACTTCGAACTTCCTCGGCTTTTCCCGCCCGGCGCCGCTGAAGATGAAAGTCTGTGATATAAATTCCATTGCGAAATCGACCGTTGAACTCATCAGGCAGGAGGCGACGGAAAAGAATATAGAAATCGTAATCCTTACTGATGAAAATATACCGCCGGTGGAGTGTGATTTCGCCCGGATAAAACAGTCGCTGCTTAATCTCCTCATGAACTCGCTTGACGTCTCAAAGCAGGGCGACACCATAACTATTACAACCGAGTCTCAAAATTCACGGGTCTATCTGTCCGTCCGTGATACCGGCTCCGGGATGGCAGCGGAGGAGATTGAAAAAATCTTTAAACCTTTCTACACTACAAAAACGCGGGGCTCCGGACTCGGGCTTGCCATAGTGGACAGGATAGTGAAGGAGCATAATGGAGAAATCCTCGTTGAGAGCGCTCCGGAGCAAGGCACTACATTTACAGTTATACTGCCGGTGGGCACATGAAAAAAAATAAAATTCTTATAGTAGACGACGAAAAAAATATTCTCAGGGTCCTTTCGGCGACTCTCAGGGAAAAACGGTACGAGGTCGAGACGGCCCAGTTGTTCGAAGAGGCGGTTGAAAAGTTTGGTCGTGACTCATACGATCTGGTCCTGACGGACCTGAAATTACCTGGTAAGAGCGGGATAGATCTGCTCGAATACATCAAATCCAGGGAACCAGAAATCCCCGTAATAATGATGACCGCCTTCGGCACTATCGAGAACGCGGTGGAAGCGATGAAGAGAGGCGCGTTCAATTATCTCACAAAACCGGTCAACCCCGATGAACTTCTGACGGTCTCCCGGGAGGCTATGGAAAAATTCGCCCTCAGGAAGGAGAACCTTTCTCTGAAGGCTGAACTCAAGCAGAAGCATATCTTCAGCAATATCATCGGCAGAAGCCCCAAGATGCAAGAGATATTCGACATCGTCCGCCTTGTCTCCAATACACAGTCGAATGTCCTCATTGTGGGTGAAAGCGGCACGGGAAAGGAACTTGTCGCCCGCGCGGTCCATTACAACTCCTCAAGGGCGGGCAAGCCGTTTGTGACTATAGACTGCGCCGCCATTCCGTCCGAGATAATGGAAAGCGAATTGTTCGGCCATGCGAAAGGGGCTTTCACCGGCGCGCATGAAAAGAAAGCGGGGCTGCTCGAGCTTGCGAACGACGGCAGTGTTTTCCTGGACGAGATCGGCGACCTGGACCTCAACCTCCAAAAAAAGATGCTCCGTTTTATCCAGGAACGGGAGTTCCTGCCGGTAGGGGGTGTGAAGAGAATCAGGCTCGATGTCAGGATTATCGCAGCCACCAATAAAGACCTGGCAAAAGAAGTGAAGGGGAAAAAGTTCAGGGAAGACCTGTATTACCGGCTTAACGTCGTCATGATCAGGATGCCCTCCCTGCGGGAGCGGCAGGAAGACATACCTCTTCTTGCGAATCATATTCTCGAAAGACTGAACCGGATCGAGGGAAAACTGATCAGGGGGTTCGACGATGACTTTCTGGAATGTTTGCTCAAGTACGACTGGCCGGGGAACGTCAGGGAACTGGAAAATGTCCTGGAAAGGGCTTACATACTTTGCCCCAACGTCACGATCAGCAGTAAATACCTTCCTGCGGCACTAAGGGACCTTGCCCAGAAGACCGAGGTTCCGCATGATGAGATGAACCTGATGGAGATCGAGAAGAAGCTCATCATAGAAGCCCTGAACAGGACCTCGTGGAACCAGAGCAGATCAGCGGAAGTGCTGGGCATCACGAGAAAACAGCTCAGGACAAAAATGCAGAAGCACAAACTCCTGGCTTCCTGAGCCGGGGAAAAATCAATTTCACTACACACGCACGAATTACGCGCAGAAAAACAGAGTATACTTAATGCCGCCTTCACGTTTCTGTGTCCGGTGAATAATATTATGGGAGTTGATTAACACACGCGGATGGCTTTATGCAATCCCCGTATCAGTTCCGCCATTTTTTCATAATCAAGCGTATCTGCGGTATCGCCGGGGGCGTGGTAATTCGGATTCCGGTAAAAGGCGGTATCGGTGATCATGAAAGCCGGAAATCCGAATTTCCAGAAACTCCGGTGGTCTGAAAAGTCCACCCCGGGAATAAGTGAAATCCCGTGCAGGGTTTCGACAGGAAGAGAAGAACGGGAACGGAAGGCGTCCCTCATCTTTGTTGTGAAATGCCTGGACGAGATATTCCCGACGAAGGCGATGAAATTACCACGGTCCGGATAGAAAAACCTGAAGGGCGGAAAAGGATAAAGCTGGCTCCCTTTTTGATCGGCGTAATACCCGAGCATCTCAAGGGAGATCATTC
>JBECKU010000236.1:0-5761 GCA_040235385.1 Candidatus Sulfobium sp.
CCCCCACATCGAGCAAGAGAGGAAAATCCGGACTCATGGGTCCTTCTACAAACGGAAAAATAAGGTTCTTCAGTGCATCGACACCGAACGTGAGCGGGTTGATCTTCGTAATCAATTTCAGTATCGCGGGCATGAGTTTCACCGGATACATCGCTCCTGAAAGAAAGAACATAGGCATTATTATGAAGTTCATGATGACACTGAAACTTTCATAGCTTTCATATAAAGAAGCCAGAACGATACCGAATGCAGAGATAGCGAAGGATAAAACGGCACACACGAATATGATCCCGATTATCTGGACCGGGCCTATCTTCAGCCCCAGAAACGGAAAAACCGCAAGTATTATAACGGCCTGTGTCGTCGAGAGGATCATTCCGCTGACCGCCTTCCCAACCACCACGGAGAACCTTGATATGGGCGCAACGAGTATCTCTTTCATAAACCCGAATTCCTTGTCCCAGATTATGGAAATCGAGGAAAATATGGAACTGAAAAGTATGGTCATGCCGAGGATTCCCGGGAAAATGAACTGCATATATGAGATCCCCCCCCCGGGGGGCACGAATCTCGACATCCCGCCGCCAACCAGGAAAAGCCACACCAGGGGCCTCGCGACGGTCGATATGAGACGACTTCTTTCCCGTATGAACTTCTTGAACTCTCTGGCCACGATCACATAAACGGCATTAGCCTCTATCATGGCGCCTCCTGTATGAGCGAACAGTCTCCCTGATGTCGTCCCCGGCCGAGGCGGCTATGTCCCTTATCTCTTTGCCGGTAAGTTTTAGGAAGACGTCGTTCAGCGTGGGCCTCTGCATCCTCACGGACAACACCCGCTCCCCGATCTCCCGTATGATCGCAGGGATAAACGCGTCCCCTTTCAGTGATGAGATGAAAATCTCCCCATCCTGCTCGGCCGCTTCGACGTTAAAGAGGTTCCTGATCTCCTCTATGGCCTTGGCGTTGTCATCGGTCTTGAGATATATCACGTCCCCCCCGATGATTTTCTTGAGGTCCTGGGGCGTGCCTGATGCGATAATCTTCCCTTTGTCGATTATACCGATCCTGTCGCAGACCTCCGCTTCTTCCATATAGTGAGTAGTCATGAAGATGGTAACATTATGCTTTTTCGGCAATTCGACGATGAATTCCCACAGGTTCGTCCTGCTCTGCGGGTCCAGACCAAGCGTCGGCTCATCCAGAAACAATACCTTCGGCCGGTGAATAAGCCCCCTGGCGACCTCAAGACGCCGTTTCATGCCCCCGGAGAAGGTCTTTATCAGACTATCGGCCCTGTCGCCCAGGTCGACGAAATCCAGGGCATCGTCCACTCTCTTTTTTCTTTCGGACTTATTGACACTGTAAAGACGGGCGTGGAACATAAGGTTTTCCCGCGCGGTGAGGTCCTTGTCCAGCGAACTGTCCTGAAAGACAATGCCGATAGACTTTCTGACGGCCGCCGATTCCGCATGACAGTCATGGCCGTCCAAAAATGCCCTCCCGGACGTGGGGGCAAGGAGGGTACACAGTATATTGATCGTGGTCGTTTTCCCGGCCCCGTTGGGTCCCAGAAAACCGAAGATATTCCCTTCTTCAACCTCAAAGGATATCCCGTCCACGGCCGTGATATTACCAAACTTTTTAACGAGGTTCTCGACCCTGATTATTTGCATAAAAGAGTTTACCAGATAATCTTCGAGATAGAAAGCCGGGCATTACGAATGGGTTGATATTTTTCTCTGTTATCGCTTTAAATATAAGCTTGATGAAATAAGGACGGAACAAATGAAGACAAAATTCAGGATAGACAGCTTTCATACCGAGATCGCCGCGAAAGCAACAATCAGAAAAACATTGGAGTTTCTCAGGACCTCCGGGCTTGAACCCCCGTTTCTCGTGATCGACACTGATAAAGTAAAAGAGAAGGTCCGGTCGATCGGAAGGAAGATCAAAAATTCCCGGGTCTTTTACGCAGTCAAGGCAAACCCTGATATAGAGGTGCTGAAACTGATAAATACTCTCGGAATGGACTTCGAAATAGCTTCGGAGGGCGAGTTGAAGATCCTGTCTGCGCTTGGAGTAAGCAAGGACCGGATCATCTCCAGCAACCCGATCAAGTCGTTCAGATTTCTCAAGATGGCCGCTGATTACGGTGTCTCATATTTCGCCGCCGATTCCAAAGAAGAAATCCTCAAACTACTTGATTACGCTCCCTCCTGTAACCTTTATGTGAGGCTGTCCGTCCCCAACGAAGGAAGTGAATGGCCCCTGAGCAAGAAATTTGCCGTCGAAATGGATGATGCCGAAGAACTTCTTCTCTTTGCGAGGAAAAAAGGGTTGAATCCTGTGGGAATCACCTTCCATGTCGGATCTCAGTGCACGAATATCTATAACTGGAATACCGCTCTCGATAAGGCTAAGACACTCTGGGACAATATGGAGAAGAAGGGAATAAAACTCTCGGTTCTCAATATCGGGGGCGGGTATCCCATCCGATATACGAAAAATGTCGTCGATATCTCATCCATAGAAAAGAACGTGAACAGCCTCATATATGAGAAATTCCCGAGGGACGTGAGGATATTCATCGAGCCCGGCAGGGCGGTGATAGGAGACGCGGGCATCTTTGTCTCAAGGGTCATAGGCAAGGCGCGGAGGGCCGATGAAGACTGGCTGTATATAGACGTCGGAGTCTTTAATGGATTAATGGAAAGCGTGGGAGGAATTAAATACAGTTATATCGTCGAAGGTTCCCGGCAAGTCCGGAAATGGACACTCGCAGGACCGAGTTGCGACAGCTTCGACGTCATCGACAAGGATATTTTTCTTCCTGAGCCGGAGATCGGCAACCGTGTCCTCATCCTTTCCGGAGGGGCTTACACGATCTCGTATGCATCCGAGTTCAATGGTTTCCCGATACCAAAAACCTACTTAATATAGGAGGCAGAGATATGATCAGATTTTTTGAGCAAGACCCTTATGCACCGATCCAGTATTCGTACGAGGTGAGCAGGATTCTTTATAGACAGAAGAGCAAGTTCCAGGACATCATGGTATTTGAAAACCCTTTTTTCGGAAAGGTGCTCGTACTCGACGGGGTCGTCCAGTTAACGGAAAGAGATGAATTTTTTTATCACGAGATGCTGGTGCACGTGGTGATGAATGCCCATCCCGGTCCGAAGAAGGTAATTGTAATCGGGGGCGGTGACGGCGGGACGGTAAGGGAGGTGCTGAAACACAAAAGTGTGCAAAAGGTCTATTTCGTTGAAATTGACGAAGCAGTCATAAATGTCTCGAGGAAGTTTTTCCCAACCGTCTCCCGCGGCATCGACGACCCGCGCGTCGAGATAAAATGCATGGACGGCGCGGAGTTTGTGAAGGGCAGAAAATCCGACATCGATGTTGTAATCGTCGATTCAACCGATATTGTCGGATTTGCGAAAAGCCTGTTCACGAAGAAATTTTTCAAGTCGATTACGAATTGTCTGACCGAAAACGGGATGTTCTCCACCCTTTCGGAGTCCCTTCACTTTCATAAAGATATAGTGATCGAAGTCCAGAAAACCATGAAGGCAGCCTTTCCTGTCGTCGACCTCTATACAGCGCCCATTGCAACATACGGAGGGAACTGGTGGACTTTTTCCGCCGGGTCCATGAAACTCGATCCCCGGGAGATCAGACGCGCAGAAAAAATAAAGACCAAATATTACTCCGACGTAATCCACAGGTCGTCTTTTTTGCCGAAAGATATGTATGCCAAACTCATGGCCGGCGAGCTCGGCTGGTAGTTTTCACTGTTCTTTTAATGCGATGACACCCGGGGCTAAGCCGCTGACATTTCAAAAAAAATCAATAATACTTGACACTTAAGATACATACCTGTTAGATTATTAGCACTCTGGTATGGAGAGTGCTAAATATGTTGGATGAGAGAAGCCAAAACGTATTATTTGCCGTAATACAGTGCTACATCAGTTCCCCCGGGCCTGTGGGCTCCAGGGTGGTCACGAAGAAATTTTCTTTCGGACTGTCGCCCGCGACCATCAGAAATATTATGTCCGATCTGGAAGAAATGGGCTATTTGCACCAGCCGCACACATCCGCCGGAAGGGTGCCGACCGATGTCGGCTACAGATATTATGTCGATTCGATAACGAACGAGGATAAGAAGGATAAGCAGCTCAATGAGGATTTCATCCGGTAATTGCACAAAAAGGTTGAACTGCTCAAAAAGGACATCCATTCATTCCTTGATCAGGCGTCAATGATGCTCTCTTCTCTCTCACACTATCTGGGGGTGACCATGTCGCCCAATACGAGCAGCATAACTCTTAACAAAATTGAAATGATAAAGTACAGGGATGATCAGTTGGCAGTGATCCTGTTCACGGACGAGGGCATCATCCAGAACAAAATTATTACGCTTGATCATGAAATCTCTCAAAAGAATCTAAACGACATTGCCGACTATATCAATTCCAAATTCTCTGGTTTTACGCTGGAAGAAATCAAGCGGGTCATCATCGGCGAAATAACCCAGGAGAAAGTCTTATGCGACAAACTGATATCGGATACGATCAGGATATGCAGAGACATTTTTTCGACTTCACCCGGCAATATTTATATCTCCGGTCTTTCGGAAATGCTCTCACTTCCGGATTTCAGCGACATGACTAAGATCAAGGAGCTTCTGAAGACGATCGAAGACAAGCAACTGATAGTCAGACTGCTCGACAAGATATCCTCATCCGAAGGGACACAGGTTTTTATCGGCTCGGAAAACCCGCTGGATGAGATGAAAAAATTCAGCCTGATAGCCTCCACATACAAGGAGGGTAACAGGCCGATCGGAGCGATAGGGATCATCGGTCCGACCAGAATGGACTACCTCCATGCGATCTCTATCGTTGATTTGACCGCCAGTTATATTACCGATATACTGTCATATAAGTAGCATTCGTTATGAGGAGGGAACAACCTTGAGCAAAAAAGAAACGGAGCGGAATAATTTCAGCGATGAAATGGCCGAAGAAGGTCGTAGCACGCCCGAAGAAAATTCTGGACCGGAGACCGGAACAGGAGAAAAGGACACGATTATAGATGAATTGAACAATAAATATTTGAGGCTTTATGCCGAATTCGATAATTACAAGAAAAGAGTCGGCAAGGAAAAAGAAGAACTTGTCAAGTACGGCAATGAATCTCTTCTTTACGAACTTCTGCCGGTGATCGACAGCCTGGAACTCGCCCTGAAACATGCATCCGGGGAGGAAAATTCCGGCCTTGTCCAGGGAGTTGAAATGACACTCAAGGAACTTCACCGGACACTTGAAAAATTCGGACTTTCGCGTATAGAATCGGTCGGCAGGGAATTCGATCCGGCTGTTCACCACGCCATGACCCAGGTGGAAAGGGAAGACCTGGATGAAAAGATGGTCGCTGAAGAGCTGAGACCGGGCTATCTCTATAACGGCAAGGTGCTCAGACCCTCTCTCGTTGCCGTATCCGTCAGGCCCAAACAACAGGAAGAAGGAACATCCAGGGCCGGAAACGAACGTGACGTTTCAAATAAAGAATCTGAAGACATAGAAATCAGGATAAACAAAAAATAGAGGAGGAAACATAAAATGGCAAAAGCGATTGGAATTGACCTTGGGACGACGAATTCAGTCGTCGCGGTTGTGCAGGGCGGTGAGCCTGTCGTCATTCCGAACCAGGAAGGGAGCAGAACAACCCCTTCGGTAATAGCGATTACGGA
>JBECKU010000252.1:0-6464 GCA_040235385.1 Candidatus Sulfobium sp.
AAAGCGATATAAAAGGGAATGACCTTTTTCTTGACCTTTGAAATATCCGATGATAGGCTTTAAGAAAAAAGGCAAACGGAGGTTCTCATGTTCAACAGGGAAAACGGCGAAGGAGGAACCGTAGTCATCTCTTTTCTGATAGGGAGTATAGTCGGGGCGGGCATAGCCTTGTTGTTTGCACCATATTCGGGAAAGAAGACAAGAGGAAAAATCGCCGACCTGGCAGATGACGCCAGGGACTATGCGACTGATTACGCGAAGAAAATAAAACATAAAATATCATGAAATAATTGGAGAGAGTCGGATATTTTTCGCATCAAAAACCGAGAAGTCATTTCATTGGATCGGGGCAGAGGAAATGGGTCCTCGCAGCTTAATTATTTTTCGCCGCATCGAGCTGGATTTTGATGTATGCTGTCTTCCTCATTTCTTCCAGGTTTTCTTTTAGCCGCTCATTTAGTTTTTTCTCTGTCAGATATGTCTCGATTTCATCTCTCACATCTTCGTATGAACTTTTTCGGAACCGGTCAATGTTTTCGTTGTAGAAGGCGGCGATTTCCTTCTCGTCAACTCTTATAAAAGATCTGACTTTCAAATCAACATACTCTCTCACCATATCTTCTTCCGTGTCGGCCTCAATCTTATACTTGCGTGCTTCTCTCACCAGCAAGATCCTGTTGATCATCGTATTGATTGCAGATTCTTCAGAGATATCTGGAGAAATTTGTCGCATACTCTCAAGTCTTTCCTGAAATTCTGAGAGTGTAATCGCCTCGTTATCCACAAAGGCAACGACCCTGTCGAATATCAGGGCAAAGACGGGAGCAGTAAAGAGTAATGAGTAAAGAGCAAAGAATAAAAAGCAGCAAGCAGTGAGCCGCAGCCGCACGGACGGGCGTGAAAGGGTTATTGTGCTCTTCATCTCTTCACTCCTCACCTGCAGTATTAATCCAAAAAGTGCGATAGAAAAATGCAGTTGTTGTGAAAAAATTTCTTTTTCGACACTTAGCCAACCTTGACCGAATGGAATTTTTCGCATATTCATCCCTGTGCAATGAAAAATAATCTCGATATATCATTGGGTTAAAGAAATTTTTTATCAATATCTGCATTTTTCGCGTTAATTTCCTTTAAAAAGCATGGCCGATGCTGAAATGGAGCTCTCCTTTGCTCTCGTCAGCCTCCCTGTTCAGTTTGAAACCGTAGTCTACACGGAGGGGCCCTACAGGCGTTTTATATCTGAGACCGATACCTGCAGTATATTTTAGATCAGTGGGGTCCAATTCTCCCGTCTTCACCCAAACGTTCCCCATGTCCGCAAATGGCACAAGGGACAGACCTCTGCCGACCGCGGTCCTCAGTTCAATGTTACCGAGTAAAAAAGCGTTTCCTCCTGTCGGGTTGCCGTCCTCACCTTTGGGTCCGAGCGAATCCTGTTCATAGCCCCTGACCGTAGATCTTCCTCCGAGAAAAAATCTTTCAACAAGGGGAAGTTCCTGCGTATCACCGAAATTGTATGCGACCCCGCCTCTCATGCTCAGCGCAAGAGTAAACCTTTTGCTTAATCTGTGAAAATTGTTGCCGAAAATTTCGATCTTCGCGAAGTCGGTTTCCGAAAGCAGGACTAAGGAAGCGACTTTCATAGACACCCCCGCGAGAATACCCTTGTGGGGATCGAAGGGATTGTCCCTGGTGTCGTAGATCAGCGCCGGTCTGACGCTGCTGATTGCAAGACTGCCGGTGTCCTCCTTGCTTAAAATCACGTCGGGCTGGACATCCGATGTCCTCACCAGTGAGAATTCATAATAGAAATCCGCCCTCACCTTTTCCGTCAATTCCTTCTCGACCCCGGCAGTTATGGCATAACGCTCCAGCCGATAGCGGGTACTTCTGTCGTCGATATTGATCTCCCTCCTGTCCTCGAAGAGAAAAAATGATTTAAACGGAAGAGGTCTTCCGAGAAACCACGGCTCGTTATACTGCAATATAACTCGTCTTTCGAGAGAACTCAATTCGGCTCTTAAGAGGCCCTGCCTGTTCATCCCCCATAGATTACGGTAAGAAACCTCCGCAAAACCCCTGAAGCGCTCATATTCGGCGTAACCCAGGCCGAATTCGAACGCCCCGGGGTTTCCTTCCTCAACCTTGACCAGGACATCTTTTGTATTCCCTTCTCTGTCGAGAGTCTCAATTTCGACATCCCTGAAAAGCCCCAATCGATACAGCTTCTGCCGGTCTTTCATGAGCGCCCTCGAACTATAGGTCTCTCCTTCCTTGTGCACCAATTCTCTTTTTATCACTTCATATCTTGTCTGTTTGTTCCCCACGATTATGGTCTTGCCGAACCGCGACTTCTTCCCCTCCCCTACTTCAAAGGTAACGGCAACGCTTGAATTTTGCCTCTCCCTCAGCACGGTTACATCGATGTTCGCAAACCCGCGATCATAGTAATATTCGAGGATCCTGAACCTCGCGTCGGCTATGTCCACTTCATTATAGGGGTCTCCCGCCCTGATTCCTGCAAGAGACAACAGCTCGGGCTCAAGGTCCGGCTCCTCGCCGGTGATATCTACAGAGGAGATCACGGTTTTCTCCCCTTCGTCGATTCGCACCGTCAGGTCTACGGCCTGTGATTTTCGGTCCATATTTTCTTCGATCTCTTCAATTTCAGCGTTCAGATATCCCAATGCGCCGTAGAAATCCTCTAACCGTTCTTTATCCTCGTCTATCAGTCCGGGGTTGAAAACATCTCCCTCCTTGAGGGACATGACTTCCTTGATCCTTTCCCCGGGCAGGGACGTGCCTTCGATCCGGACGGACCTTACCCTGATCCTTTCGCCCTCATATACAAAAAAAGATATATCGATATTCCGATCACCCGATTTTATGACAGGAGCGATCTGAGCGAAAGGGTAGCCTTCTGAGTGGTAAAGAGAAATCATCTTTCCGACCGACTCGTCGAGCAATTCGTCGTTAAAGTCTCCTATCTCAAAAAAAGGCAGCTCCCCGAGAAGTTTCTTATCCGAGATAACACTATTGCCTTCCATAGAAAAAGACATCCTTCTACCAGGCCGGACGATAATTTCGAGTATTCCCTCATGGTAAGAATAGGGACCGACCGAAGGAGCATAGTACCCCTTTTTTTTCAGAAATGTCCTGATCCTTCCGAGGTCTTTTCCTACTCTTTCCTGGTCGAAGATGTCTCCCGCCTTCACTTTCATCACCCCGGCAATATCCCCCTTCATACCCTCTTCAGCCCTGGGGCTTAACTGAATATCCACTTTTCTAACAGTAAAAGGTTCCCCGGCATCGACTTTCAATACAACATCGACCAGGTTAGGTTCATCACTCCTGACGATAGTAACGGAAACTTCCGGATCGGGAAATCCACGATAAATAATCTTTTCCTTCAGATCGGAAGCAGCCTTGCCGGTAAGGTCGTATCTCATCAACCGCCCTTCCTTCAACATAAACATATCTTTTAATCGTTTGCCGGAAAGCCCCGGGTCGCCGGTGATACGCACCCTGTCGATGAAATCTCCTTCCCGTACGTGAATATTAACGCCGGGAAATTCACCTTCGGTTACCAGAACCGATATATCTTCAAAAATCCCCTTCAGAAAGGCCCTTTTTATCCCGTTCCTGACAATTTCTTTGTCGATCTGCCCTCCCTTTTCAATGCCGAGCATGTAAAGGAGTTCATTTTCTTCAATCCTGTGGAGACCCTCTATTTCGATTTCTCCGACAATAGCGGCATCGCATATACCCGTGATAATAAAGTGAACGAAAAACATGACAATAATGGGAAGACGACACAGCATCAGGGCTCTCCTCCTCCCCGGGTAACTGTGGTACCGGGCTGATACCCCCAGCTTCATTTGAATTCAAATCTGAAGCGGATATCACCCCCGACTAGTCCGCGTTCATCCCTTATACCCACCAGGGAAGCGTTCTTACTCACAAAATATTCGAGTTTAATGATCTGTTCCTCTGTCGACCCCACCGCAGAGGCATACGTTAAAGCCATTTTGTCGCCCAATAACCTTTTGGATACGGTCAATCTCGGCTCTATCGTACCGGTCGTTTTTGATACATAGGGGTCGATCTGGAACCTGTCAAGCCCGGTGATACTGCTCATTCTTTCTTCGATTACATCCTGCAGCTTTCCTGTAACAAAGGAAGTTGCCTCACTGGCACCGATGCCGCCCTCAAGCCCCTTGACATCGCCCCCCGTTTTGCCCACTGTCAAAAGGGAAAGAATGTCTATTTCCTTGAGGGCCGGTTCGGACGAGAGAGCGAGGTCGAAGTGATCCAGTTGTCCTTCCAGGTTCATCCTGATTGTGTATCCCTTCACATCCGTTTCCGACGAGATCTGGATAAAGGGGTTCAGATCGCTCGTTTCTGCAAAGTCGGCGCTTGCGTGGACAATCCTGAAGTCGTTGTTCCTGAAATAAACTGTTCCTTCGGTCGATTCCAGCCTCCCGAGCAGGAGAGGCCGATGAAGGGTTCCCCTGAGAATCATGTCAGCGCTCACGGTGGCCCGTGCAACATTGTTATCGATCCTTATGTTGTCTTTTCCGTTGATCCTGATGTTCAGTTCGACTTTTTCCAGAGAAGATATCCCTACGTTGTATTTTTCAGATTTTTTTGTCTTCAACAGCCAGCTTTTCCAGTCAACCCTTTCTCTATACCGGGCGCGGTTGATCCTGATATCGCCGGATACCGTCTGAGCTTCGGGATCGCCCTTAAAAAGCATGCTCCCGTCAAAATTGACGGTAAAATCGCTTGACGGAGAAGCGCTGACATTACGGAAATCTCCTTCCAGATAAAATCTTTTTATGGAAAATTTCTTCAGATAAACGATGCCGGACAGGGTGACATCTCCCCCGCTTAATTTCCCGGATAAATTCTCGAGAACTATCCTGTCATTATCCATATACAGATAGCCCGTCAAAGAACTTATCCTGTTATTATATTCCTTAAATCCAAATGATCCGTTCGAGAGATTCACGCCGCCGTTGATGTGGGGAGACTCCCAGTCGCCGGTCACCGAAAGGACCATCTCGGCATCTCCCTTGAGAAGTCCTATCCTTTCCGAAATACTCCTGAAAGGAGAAAGAGCGGACGAACCTTCAAGTACCAGATCATACCGCTTCCCGAGCGTAAGACTGCCGTCAATAACCAGTGAAGTATTCCCGCTCCTCATTGATATTTTGTCAAACATAAGCTGCCTGTCGTTCAGGATCAACTTGATCATGTTTTCGTTTGTAAAACCATAACCGTACATGGACAGGGTCAAACGGTCGATGATGGAAGAAGCAAATATATGTTGCCTGTCCCCCCTCATAAAAACAGAGCCGCTCATGCTAAGGATAAGGTCATCAGGAGCATCCTTCATGAATGCGCCGACGATGCGGTCGTATCTCCCCCCCCGGATTTCTATTTTGGCCTCCCAGGGGCTATCTCCCTCAAGCCTTCCCTTGCCGGAGAGAAACAACTTATCGTCTGTCATGTTGCCGGATACGGCAATGTCGCGACCCTTCATCGTGGCCCTGAATGTGCCGCTTCCCACAGTCTTTTCCTTGAGAATACCCTCTATTACTTTGCCGGTAACGACAATCTCCGGATTTTCCACGGTTCCGTGACCTTCGCTGTTCATTTCAAGTACGGCGTCTCCCGGCATATCATGCCCGGGAACCAGGTCGCTGAGCAATATTTTTCCGGACCGTGCCTTGTAAGTGAAATTGCCTTTCTCATCCAGACTGGCTCCTTCAGCATAAACGTGGGATTTCCCCCTGGCTATATCCATGCCGGTGAAATCGAATTTTCCGTTATGATGACTCCACCGGAATGAGGCGGAGTCGAACGCCACCCCGAAAACAGATCCTTCTCCCAGGGAGGATGAGCCGGCAATAACGAGGTCTTCTCCCTTCCCTGATATCCTGATGTCGCCGTCGGTAGCTCCCCTTCCCCGGAACTCCGGATAGAAAATCCGGACGAATCGCCCCAAATCGGCGCCCCTGACGGAAGCGTTCAACTTAAATTCGGGGTGAGACAGGTCGAACAGTCGTTCCGCCGAAGGGAAAAAGATATTCCCTTTGAGTGTGAAGGATTCAGATGAACTCTTTACAGTTAATTCAGGGATAATCAATTCTTTCTTCTCGTATGAGACGTCCGCATTCAACAGCGACCCATTGTAATTTTTCAATACGGGATCGAAAATATTAACAGTTCCTTTTATGTGAGGGTTATCCAAAGACCCGGTGATGCTGAGTCTGGACGTCCCTCTTCCCTTCAAGTCTCTGTAATAAGGAGCAGTTACATCTGCGACATCTTCCGAAAGAACCGTTCCCTGAAAGTTCAGCTCCCGCCGATGGATATCCACTGATCCGTCAGCGGTAACTTCTGTCTTACCGGTCCCGATTTTCAAACCGGTCAGACGTATGATCGCACCTTCCTTATTG
>JBECKU010000264.1:0-7762 GCA_040235385.1 Candidatus Sulfobium sp.
AACTGATCGCGGGAGAGGACCTTTTCAGGATCGAGGGCTTGGAAAAGGGGGTCAATTACGGCAGGTTCGGTTCGGCGTAACCTGTCAGAGCTGAAGCATTTAGGAATGGGGCGCTGCCCCGGACCCCGCATACTTTTCTTGACTCGTACACGCCCCGACGAAAATTTCACCCTGCGGGCCGGTCTGCTCGGTCGGGTGCGCTGAATTTTGGGAGCTCGCTCCGCTCAGACAGCCCAAAATTCTTAACGCCCCCCTCTGTCGCAGACCTGAAATTTTCGAAGGGTAAAAACAACCTGGAAGGAAAAAGGCGGCAAAGCTTAAAAAAGACCGTTAGACATAAAAAAACCATTACTTCCAAGGACTAAGATGCATTGATGTAAGAAAATACTTGAATAATGCAATTTTTTTTTCTATTATGTAAAAAGCAAGGAGGATTCTGATGCTGAGGGAAAAGGTCGAAGAGGTTCTCAACAAAGTGAGGGTGGGGCTGAAATCCGAGGGAGGCGACATCGAACTCGTCGATGTAAAAGACAACGTCGTCTATGTAAAATTAATGGGGGCCTGCGGTACCTGTCCGATGTCCACTCTCACGATGAAGAACTGGGTCGAGTCCAGCATAAAAAAAGAGCTGCCGGAGATAAAGTCTGTCCAGGCGGTCTGAGCATTATACGGGCACGAGGAGGATGACCTGCGTGAGGGGCAAAACAGTTCGGAGGATCAAGTTTCTCGGTTTATGCCTGATATTCTTTTCACCACTGCTGTTTTTCCAACCACGAGCATATGCGGGCGCCGAAGTGGAGATTACGGGCGTCCGGTGCTGGTCCTATCCAGAGTATACGAGGGTGGTCATCGACCTGTCCGGCAGTGCGGAATTTACGGAGAACCGGCTGACCGCGCCGGAGAGACTTTTTTTTGATATCTCGAACAGCACCTTGAGTGGAGATCTGCAGAAGAATATTCAGATCGGAAACGGGATGCTCAAATCCGTCAGGTCCGGCCGGCATAATGAAAACACCTCAAGGGTCGTCCTCGATCTGGGGAATGTCCGGGACTTCAAGGTATTTACACTTGAAGACCCCATCCGCATAGTTGTTGACCTATACGGAAGTGCGGCTGTTTCTGCAAAGAAGCGTATCGTAATCGATGCGGGGCACGGCGGGCACGACCCGGGAGCAATCGGCCCGAGGAATCTCTATGAAAAGGATGTAGTCCTCGATATTGCTCTCAGGCTGAGGAAGATCCTCTCGGAAGATCCAACCCTCGAAGTCTTCATGACGAGAGACAAGGATGTTTTTGTCCCCCTCGAGGAGAGGACGGCTATCGCAAACAGCAAGAATGCCGATCTTTTCGTCTCAATCCATGCGAATGCGAGCCGGAGGCGTGAGACAAAGGGGATCGAGACATATTTCCTCAATTGGACGAACGACGAGGAGGCGTTGAAGGTTGCTGCAAGGGAGAACCAGATATCCCTGAAGCAGATGAGGAACATGCAGGGAAAAAGAAACGTACTCGACATTATGCTGGGAGATCTGTCGAGAGACCTGAAGAGAGAAAAGTCCCTCAGACTCGCCAACTACATACAGAAGACCATGGTGGATGAACTGAACAAGGATTATACGCATATTGTGGACCTTGGTGTGAAGCAGGCGCTGTTCTATGTTCTTCTGGGTGCCCGGATGTCGTCCGTGCTCGTCGAAGTCTCATTTATCAGTAATCCCATCGAAGAAAGACTTCTGGCGGGGGATAATTACAGAGATGATCTTGCCAGGTCGATCGCTACGGGCATCAATCAGTATATGACATCACCTCTCGAGACTCAGACTTTTGCGAATATCAGGAATTAGGTTGACACCGGAGATTAAGATCGTTCTGTATGTCCTTTTTGTCGTAGCGCTATTTTCCATCGGCAATCTTACGATCTACCTGTTTATATTCCTTCTTGTTTCGATGTTGCTCTTAAGACTGCCTTTCAGGAAAATCATATCGGGGTGGCTGCCTATAAGTCTTTTCCTGGTCTTTACTTTTTTGAGCAATGCGTTGAACAGGGAAGGAAAGATCATCTTTTCTTCGGACGCGGTTGTTCTGACGTGGGAAGGTCTCAATATAGCCGCGATCAAGACCTTGCGGGTCCTGTTTATGATAGCGGGTGCGAAGATTTTGATGTTCGGGTCAGGGCCCGAAGAAACGGTAAGGGCACTCGGGAGATTATTGGGTCCGCTGGAAAGACTGGGCATACCTGTGAAGGATTTTTTTCACACGATGTGGCTGACGCTGAAATGCTTCCCCGTGCTTAAGACCAGGACTTCGGAGATTTACAGGAAGAGCATGGCATGCGAGGACATAAGAGGGTTCCGTGCCAGGACGAAATTGCTCTCATCTTTTCTGCTGCCCATGTTCGTAGAGAGCATCCGGGAGCCGGAGGTTTTTTTCGGAGAAGCAAAGAATGATGATAATCAGGCTGAAGATCCCGGGCCCGCATAATGGGAAACGGGGTCGATATTCTCATCAAAGGGGGTCTGATTTATGATGGCCGGCCGTTACCCCCGTATCCTGCCGATATCCTAATTTCAGGCCAACGAATACACTCGATAGGGACCTTCAGCCTTAACGACGCCGATCTCGTTCTAGATGCCCAAGGCCTGGCAGTGGCCCCCGGCTTTATAGACGTGCACGCCCATTCCGATTTTACACTCATGGCTGACCCCCGGGCCGAAGGGAAGCTCTGCCAGGGGGTGACTACCGAAATTAATGGAAATTGCGGCATGTCGGCAGCGCCGCTCATGAACAAGGCGTTCGAGAGGCGCGAAGATGACCTGCGGGAACTGGACATAAGGGAGAGATGGAATACCCTGCGGGAATATTTCGATCTTTTGGAGAAGAGGAGCATTGCACTCAATGTAGCCATACTGGCCGGCCATGGAAACATCAGGGGGTCCGTTATAGGATATGACGACAGATCCCCTTCTCCCGGCGAACTCGCAGAAATGGTCCGCCTGCTCGCGGAATCCGTGGAGCAGGGCGCCATCGGTATTTCCACCGGACTTATATATCCACCCGGAATCTATTCCAAAACGGAGGAACTCATAGCTCTTGCATGTTCTCTCGAAGATAAGGCCCTCATTTACACCAGTCATATGCGCAGCGAAGGGACGAATCTTGTCGATGCGGTCGGCGAGGTCCTCCGGATTGGAAGAGAATCGGGGATGAAGGTCCATATTTCCCATATCAAGACCGCAGGAATGAATAACTGGCATAAGGCGGACGAGGTTATTGCGATGCTGAGGGAAGCAATTGCAGCGGGTCTCCGGGTTTCCTGTGACCGTTATCCTTATACTGCATCAAGCACCGATCTTGATTCCATACTTCCCTCCTGGGCATTCGATGGCGGGAACGAGATGGAAATAAGGAGATTGAAGGGCGAAGCAGAAAGAGAAAAGATCGGGAAGGAATTGAAGGAACAGTCATTGCAGAAAGATTATTGGGAGAGGATACTCGTCTCTTCCATTCATTCCGAAAAAAACCGGTGGATGGAGGGGAAGACCATGGCAGCCATCGCCGGGGAACTCAACATGGATCCAGTCGATGCCGTCATCAGTATTCTTGTAGAGGAGAGGCTAAGAGTAGGCGCCATATTTTTTTCGATGTCCGAAGAGAACGTCAGAAAATTCCTTTCCCTTCCGTTCTGCATGATAGGCTCCGACAGTTCCGCCAGATCTTTTGACGGACCCACAAAAAAAGGCAGTCCTCACCCGAGAGGGTTCGGCACGTTCCCGAGACTCTTCCGAAAATATGTAAAGGAGGACCGCCTGATTTCCTTCGAGGACGCCGTCAACAAGTCTACCGCGTTGGCTGCACAGACGTTCGGGCTTGTGGACAGGGGGGAGATCCGACAGGGAATGTATGCGGACCTGGTTATTTTCGATCCCGAAACGATCAAAGATAAGGCCGGTTTTGATGATCCTTTCCGGAAACCCGAAGGGATACGGTACGTTCTGGTAAACGGTTGTCCGGCGATATGGGAGGGAAGGCTGACGGGAAGGCGTGCCGGCAGGGTTTTGAGACGGACGAGGCATTGAAGAGTACATTCGGCGTAATTTTCTAATGGCGGGAATGGTTGAATAATGCGAAAGCATTAACTAGAATATATGAGGATATGTCTTCTCATATCAAATAAATACAAGATCGTTTCATGAAAGGAGTTTTGATGAGATTAGGATGGATCGCAGTATTGAGTGTTTTTATTTTAGTGGGCCAGGCATGTGCGGAGGAACAGACAGTTCTGAAAAGCCAGAAGGATAAGGTCAGCTATATTATCGGTGTGGATATCGGGAACAACCTTAAACGGCAATCGGTGGATGTCGACACGGATTTATTGCTTAAAGGAATGAAAGACGCCCTGGCGGGTGAGAAACTGCTTCTGACGGAAGATGAAATCCGGGAGACCATGACGTCATTCAGCGCTGAAATGAAGAAAAAGCACGAGGAGGAACTCAAGAAAGCCGCCGAAAAGAACAAGAAGGAGGGCGAGGAATTTCTTGAGGAGAACAAGAAAAAAGAAGGGGTAAAGACCCTTGAAAGCGGACTGCAGTATAAGGTCCTCGAAGAAGGCACAGGTGCCTCTCCCACGGCGGACGACACGGTTACCGTGAATTATGTCGGCAAATTGCTCGACGGCACCGAGTTCGATAGTTCATACAAGCGCGGACAGCCTGCAACATTTCCTGTCAAAGGAGTGATCAAGGGCTGGACGGAAGCGTTACAGCTTATGAAGGAGGGTGCAAAATGGAAACTTTTTATTCCCTCCGATCTTGCTTACGGGGAGAAGGGCGCTCCGCCCACAATAGGGCCGAATGCTACATTGATCTTTGACGTCGAACTCATCTCCATAAACAAACAGGAGGCTCCCAAAGGTCATCCTTAATAGCGTAGTACGGCGAACGCCTTCTTACATATGTAAGTATTATTAGCGTCATTCCCTCGCAGGCGGGAATCCAAAGTCGCTTTGTTCTTAAAGATGATGGATTCTCGCTACGGTCCTCCTCGGCGGATTCGCCGGGACGAACGAGGAGAAGAGGAGACGCGATTACTACCCCGATAATGACACTGAACAGATATTTACATCTGACGAAGAACAATAGCCTGAGGCTCAAAGAGAACTGCCCTGGACCGGGCCTATATAAGGCCCGGTCCAGGGCAGTTGAATGGACAAATGCATTCGACTGTTTTCTTATGTGAGCGAAAGGATCACAGGGGTAACCAGACGAACAAAAGTGCAACGTTATTTCTTGATGCTTGCGTCTTCCATTATCACGCCGTATTTATATCCGCTTCCGAAATCCTTGTCTTTATGGATTACACCGCTTACGGTTATAGTGTCCCCCACAGCAGGGAGATCCTGAGAAGTTACCACCAGGTCATGTGTGCCCTTTTCCGCTGTTCCTGTACCATCCTGGAGGTGGATCCAGTTTCTCTGCATTATGCCGGAAGAAATCTTGACTACCTTTCCTTTTATAACGGCTTTCTTGCCGTTAAGCGCCGCCGCTTTTTCATGAATTTCTGCAACAGTGTAAGCATCGGGACCTTTTGCCTTTTCGACCTTGACACTCTTATCAAATGAAGAGACTTGAGCCTTGCTCCCGGTCTTTGCCGATGCTTTTTCCTCATTCGGGCTTTGAACGAGACCACCTGAAAATATAATGCTGTCGAATTTCCGTTTGAGGGTCTTGCTCTCGAAATTACGCATCTCAGCACCCGGGCGGACTGTTATTGTTTCACCCTTGGCAATCTTCGATTTCGGCATCGCGACCCAAATCTTTTCCCCCTTATTCTCGATTTGAGCATATGTATACCCCCCGCTGTCCATTGTTTCAATTACTTTACCTGAAAGGGGATCGGCGGCATTGACTTTATAGATGACACCTGTGGACACGGCAAAAACTATCAACACTGACAAGACAATTCTTTTCATAACATCTCCTCGAATAATTTTTTGCATACCGCTATATGACGGCGATTCGTGCTTCATATGTATTATAAAAGAAAACCTCTGAATATTTATACCGATCAGTATAAGGTCGCCTGTTTCTGATTAATCACAAGAACCATATGATTTACGCAAAGTTGAAAGAGCAAAAAAAATCAGAATTCCTGCCACAAATCATATTATGTAAAGTCTTTGATACCTTGCCGTTGTTTTATAATATTGGATGTCTGAAACCGTCAGAAGAAAAATAGTAGTCACATGTTCTACAGGGGTCTCGGGGCTGCTTGAAGAAGAACTCCTCGACTTGGGCTTTCCGATATTGTCGCGCCACGATTCCGGGGTGATGACAGAAGGGTCTCTTGCCGATACGATGAAAATCAATCTCAGTATCAGGACAGGGCACCGTGTGTTGTTTGTTCTGGAAGAATTCAGAGCTGAAAACGCTGACGATCTTTATCGGGAAATCTCACGGGTCCCCTGGGAAGACTTCATCGGGCCGGACGGTTATCTTTGCGTGACATCAAGTGTTGATAATCCGGGTATCAGGGACTCACGGTATGCGAATGTAAAATGCAAGGATGCTATCGTAGACCGCATAAGAGACGTATACGGCCGGCGACCGGATTCCGGCCCGGAGCGCAGCGGGGTCGTCGTCCATCTTTATTGGGAAGGAGACAGGTGTGAAGTCTCTCTCGATACGTCGGGCGAACCGCTTTCGAAGAGGGGATACAGAAAGATCCCGCTCGATGCCCCTTTGCGCGAGACACTCGCTGCGGCGCTTGTGAAATCGACCGCATGGAAGGGAAGGGGGAACTTCATCAACCCAATGTGCGGAAGCGGAACCTTGGCGATAGAGGCCGCACTCATCGGACTGAACAGGGCCTCGGGTCTGGGGAGAGAAAATTACGGGTTTATGCACATTAAGGGATTTAACCTGTCCGTCTGGAATGCATTGCGTGCGGATGCAGCGAGAGGGCGGAAGAAGACCATGAGAGGAAAAATCATTGCGAGCGATATACGCAGCGAAGCTATTACAGCAGCAAAAAAAAATGCCGCGACCGCGGGCGTAGAGCACCTGATCGAGTTCAGGGCATGTGATTTTTTCGATACCCCTGTGCCGGAGGGAAATGGTGTGGTGGTGATGAACCCCGAATACGGCGAGAGAATGGGTCAGATAGAAAAACTCGGGGTGACGTATAAGCGGATAGGCGATTTTTTTAAGCAGCGGTGCAGGGGTTACACCGGATATGTTTTTACAGGAAACCCGCATCTTTCCAAAAAAGTGGGGCTGAGAACAAAGAGAAGAATACCGTTTTTCAATGGAGGTATAGAGTGCAGGCTTCTCGAATACGATCTCTATGAGGGAAGCAGAAAATCGAAATTGGTGAAATAACGGTCGATTTTCAGTTTCCCTGCATGTCTGACATAATATAATCACGGATGAAATACCGGAGAGGAGAGATGAATGCCGAAAAAAAAGAGCGTTCCGCCCAAGCGCACAAGGACGACCTGGAACCTTCAGCCCCTGTTCGGGAGTGACGACGATCAAAGGATAAATAAAGTAAAAAAAGAGGTGGTGCGAAAAAGCTCCGCTTTCACGACTAAATGGCGAGACCGCATCGATTACCTGAAAAATCCTTTTGCCATGAAAGAGGCCCTCGATGAGTACGAGGAATGGAAGAGGACCTGCGGGACGGACGGCGACGCAGGATATTATTTCTGGCTGAGATGCCAGCAGGACCAGAATGATCCCGAGCTCAAAGCCTCATTTAATAAAAT
>JBECKU010000342.1:0-9720 GCA_040235385.1 Candidatus Sulfobium sp.
GCGAGTGCACCCGCTGCGGCAGATTTGTCTAGGACGACCGTCTTCAAATTGGCCCTGGAGGCATACTGCGCAGCAGAAAGTCCTCCCGGCCCGCCGCCGATTACTATAACGTCGTATATGGTGTCTGGATCAGTCATTGTGCCTCCTTTGTGTTCAGGCCCCGCGGCCTGAATCGTATCTCCGAGATTTCCCGTCCGGGCATCCTTCCCCCGGTCCGGGAAACGTATTTATTTTACTACTATAAGACCGAGGTATCAAATTCCGCATATTTGCCGTCATCGAGGTGACTTATGATTTATATCATAGGTGACTATCAAATTTTTTTTTATAATGAAGGTGAGGTGGTTCCGGTGAATAACAGCGAAAAGAGGAAAAAAATCAATTATTCTCCCTTCACAATATCGGACGAGGATATCTATGAAGCAATGAAGGATGTCCCGGGATATCTTGACATCACTCCGGATGATCTGATGGAGGTATACAGACATGCTTACCGTCATGCCCTGGACCGTCTAGCGACTTCTCTGAAAGCTGTTGACATCATGACTGAGGATGCATGTTTTGTGAATAAGAGTACCCCTCTCGATCAGGTTGCAGGCCTGATGGCCGGGAAGGGGATTTCCGGCGTGCCGGTTCTCGATGTAAATGACAAGATTGCGGGTGTCATCTCCGAAAAGGATTTTCTCTCACGGATGGGTGAGAAGGGCAAAAAACATTTCATGGGCGTCATCGCGGAGTGTCTCCGCGGGGAGGGGTGTGTCGCGCTGCCGATCCGCGAGAAAAAGGCCGAAGATATCATGTCGGCCCCGGCGGTCACGGTATATGAGCATACCCCGGTTATCGAGATCGCAAAACTCTTCGCTGAAAAAAATATCAACAGGGTCCCGGTTGTTGATGCGGAAGGCAATCTGAAGGGGATTGTCTCCCGGGCCGACATTGTGCGGTCTTCACCTATACGCATTATGGCCTGAAATGAAAGAAGATAATTTTAATATCTTCAAAAACTACTTGTCAAAGATGAAAGGCGTCTCGAAGAGCCCCCCAAAGGTATCTCTTTCGGAAATTCTATGGTCGTGGATCGGGTCCTTCACAGGGATCGCGCTTGTCGCATATATCAGCTATGGAATGATCGACGGGACCGGTCTGACTTTAATCATAGGGTCTTTCGGCGCTTCGGCTGTCCTTCTTTACGGAGCGGTCAAGAGTCCGTTGGCCCAGCCGAGAAATCTCCTGGGCGGGCATATTTTCTCCGCCGTCATTGGAGTGACATGCTATCAGCTCCTTCATCCTCATCTCTGGGTCGCTTCATCGATAGCCGTAGCAACGGCGATCGCGTTCATGCATCTTACGAAGACCCTTCACCCCCCCGGCGGAGCGACCGCCCTAATCGCAGTTATCGGCGGGGAGGGCATCCACAGGTTGGGGTATCTCTACGCCCTGATACCCGCAGGGGCCGGAGCGGTCATCATGCTTGGAGTCGCCCTCGTCGTAAACAACATCCCGGGCAGTCGCAGATATCCGGAATTCTGGATATAGTTTAGTAAGACCAACGCTTCTTCATATATACCCGCGTGCTTTTTAGCAGTCATTTTCCGCGCAGGCGGAAATCCAACCTCTTTTTTAAAGAAATGAATTCCCGATTACTGCCTCTGGAATGACGTTCAATGGATTCTTTAAAGAGCCTTTTAGGTAAAAGGATTTGTGACTCACTACAATGGTTGCCTTAAAAAACCGGCTTTCCAGGAAGGCTTTCAGGTGGGAACACTATCTAAATTTTCCTGAAATATTCTTTCCCTACCCCGCACACAGGGCAGAGCCAATCCTCCGGCAGGTCTTCGAATCGGGTGCCTTTCGCAATACCGCCTGCAGGATCCCCGACAGCGGGGTCGTACACATATTCGCAGACGAGACATCTGTATTTCGGGTTTTGCAGGTCCTTTTTTTTCATGAAAATACGCTTCTTCTTATTATGACGGACTGAGCGGCAAAGCGAAAGGGATGATGCAAAAAATCTCTACGTTACGCACGGAATAAAAATATTCTTTAATACGACGCCGCGCGCATTTCTCTTTTTTTTCGGTGCCCATGTTGATAGAATTTGAACATGATAGTCATCGAAAGATTGACGGACAGGTCGGTCGGCGACCGGAAAATAGAGATCGTGGAGAGGAAGGGAACGGGACACCCCGACTTCATGTGCGATTCCATAATGGAATCGATCTCCGTGGCCCTGAGCAGGGAATACAGGGACAAGTTCGGCAGAGTTCTGCACCACAACATCGATAAGGGACTCATTGCTGCCGGAAAGACTCTGAATTCATTCGGGGGCGGCAGTTTAGTCAAACCGATGGAGATTATCATCGGAGACAGAGCCACGTTTGAGGCAGACGGCAGGGAGATACCGGTGAAAAAAATCGCAGTGGAAGCCGCAAAAGAATGGATACGGAACAACCTGAGATACTTGGATCCGGAGAGGCACGTTTCTTTCCGGGTGGTTCTTGCGGAGGGTTCGGCGGAACTCACCGATATCTTCAGAAAAGCGGATGGGGTCAAGGCGGCAAATGATACTTCGGCGTTAATCGGATTTTATCCGCTCTCGACCACGGAAAGGACGGTCTTGTCTCTCGAGCGTTATTTGAATTCCCGGGAATTCAAGAAGAGACATCCCGAAACAGGAGAAGACGTGAAGGTCATGGGGTTCAGGAAAGGCAAAACACTTCAGGTGACCGTCGCCATGCCGCTCCTCTCGGGCTTTATCTCTTCCGAAGCGGAATATTTCAACAGGAAAGAAATAATACGGAAAAAGATGAAGCGATTCCTGGACAGCTTTGGCGAGTTTGAACACATCGACGTGGTCTTCAACGCTCTTGACAGCAAAGGGAAAGGTCTCGACGGGGTATACCTGAGCCTCCTCGGCACATCCGCCGAAAATGCGGATTCCGGGCAGGTGGGAAGAGGGAACAGAGTGAACGGTCTTATCTCACTCAACAGGCCTATGGGGACGGAGGCTGCGGCGGGCAAAAATCCCGTAAGTCATGTTGGGAAGATTTATAACGTCCTCGCGCATAAGACAGCGGAAAAAATTTATAAGAATGTGGACAGTGCGAAGGAAGTCTACGTGATATTTTTGAGCAGAATAGGCACGCCGGTCACTGAGCCGCCTTTGGTGTCCGTCCAGGTCCGCCTTCGGGGAGGGACCGGAATGCGCGACATCTCAAAGCCTGTAACTCTTATTGTGGAAAGCGAGCTCTCCGATATCTCCCGGTTTTGCGAGAAGCTCGCGGACGGCCTCTTCCCCGTCTGCTAGCTCGGTTATCCATAAACTCTCGTGAGTGAACGGAGGGACATAGTCTTTTCTCTCATTCTCACCGCGCTCCGAGGCTTTTGCCTCTTTATTAAATAGAAAAAACACTGCAGGACCACCTGCCTGCCGGCATGCAGGTCGGCAAAATTTATCCGCCTTTGGAGGAGAAACCGCTCTGAGACTAAGTCCATCCTGGTTCCGGACCGGTCCGTCTGGAATTGATTAATAATATGCTCTGAATTTTTTGGAAGCGGAACGATTACGGCACTTTTATATCGTAGGCCTTTATCTTGCGATGCAAATTGCTTCTTTCGATGTCGAGTACCTCTGCCGTCTTGGAGACATTCCATCCGTTCTCTTCCAGTTTTCTCGTAATGAAATCCCTTTCGAACATCTCCCGGGCATCCTTGAGCGAATCCAGGTCAAAATAATCGGACCTCGCCGAATCAGGCGTTAAGAAATCTTCCGGTGTTATCGTCCCCGAAGGCGACATGATCACGAGTCTCTCGATGACATTCTTCAGTTCCCTGATATTTCCCGGCCATGTATGTTTCTGTAATATCCTGATCGCTTCAGGTGAAATCTGCTTCGGCTGTTGTCCGTATTCCGCTGCAAACAACTCCAGGAAGTGATTTATGAGCAGGGGAAGATCATCCAGCCTCTCCTTGAGGGGCGGGACCTTCAGGGGGATAACATCGAGCCTGAAATAAAGGTCTTCCCGGAATTTCCCTTTTTTTACTTCTTCTGTAAGGTCCTTGTTGGTGGCCGAAATGACCCTGACGTCCACCTTGATATTCTTGTTCCCGCCGACCCGCTGGAATTCCTGTGTCTCGATGACCCTCAGGACCTTCGCCTGAGTCTGAAGGGACATGTCACCGATCTCGTCGAGAAAGAGCGAGCCCATGTCCGCCTGCTCGAATTTGCCTTTTTTTGTCTCGAAGGCCCCGGTGAAAGATCCCTTTTCATGCCCGAACAGCTCACTCTCGATAAGTTCCTGCGGGATCGCGGCACAGTTTACTTCAACAAAGGCCCTATCGGCCCGGGGACTGTTACCGTGGAGTAAACGGGCGACGAGTTCCTTGCCGGCCCCGCTTTCTCCCAGGATGAGAACACGACTGTTGCTCGACGCCGCCATCTTGATCTGTTCTCGGAGCTGGACCATTTTTGGAGAATTCCCAACCAGCTTACATTTCTTGAGAAGGTTCTCCCTGAGCGCCCTGTTTTCGATCTCGAGGGCCCTTTTCTCGAGGGCCCTCCGGACCGTGAGCAGGACTTTTTCCATCGATAGGGGCTTCTCGAGAATATCATAGGCGCCGATCCTGGTCGCCTTCACCGCGAGTTCGATGTTCGCGTGGCCGGAGATTATGATCACGGCCAGCCCGGGACTCCTCCCGAGAAGCTCCTCCAGGGTCTGGATCCCGTCCATCCCGGAAAGCCAGATATCGAGAAGAACGATATCCGGCTGGGTCTCTCTTGCGAGACGCACGGCTTCCTCACCAGAAGAAGCGGTCACTGTCTCATAACCTTCGTCTTCGAAGATCCCGGAAAGGGTCGACCGGATACCTTCTTCGTCGTCGACTACCATTACAAGTGATTTTGCCATTCTATCCTTCCCTGATAGGCAGCTCTATAGTGAAGATCGTGCCCGTCGGTTTATTGTCCTTGATCCTTATATATCCCCTGTGCTCGGCTACGACCCTGCTGGCGATCGCCAGGCCCAGCCCCGTCCCGTCTTTCTTTGTGGAGAAATACGGGAGAAACAGTTTTTCCCTGTCCTCTTCACGTATCCCCGGTCCGTTGTCCGCAATATCGATATAGGCCCGGTTCAAAAAGATGTTGTAACTGACCGCTATATCTATCCGTCCGGAGTTCTGCATGGATTGCACTGCGTTGTCCACGATGTTTATTATAACTCTTTTGAACTGTTCCGCATCCACCTCCACAGCGGGCTCATCGCCCGGACATGAGACATTTATCTCAAGGTCCCTGTAATCGGAATACAGGTTTACTACGCCCTCGACAACCTCGGACAGCCGTGCAGGGGCCCTGGAGATCTCCGGCATCTTGCCGAAGCGGGAGAATTCATTGACGAGTCTCTTCAGGCTCTCGACTTCCTTGCTGATCGTCCGTGTCGAACGCTCGAATACCTTCCCGAAATCCTCGTCTCCCTTCTGCCATTTCTTGATCATATGGTCCGTCGACAATTTTATGGGGGTCAGAGGATTTTTGATCTCGTGGGCTATTCTCCTTGCGACCTCCTGCCAGGCGAGAGCCTTCTGTGCACGCACAATATCCGTAAGGTCTTCGAACACCACAAGCGTGCCGATGAAATTTTCAGGCCCTCCGAGCGATGTGATGAAGATTCTCAGCAGGACCCTTCTGTCTCCGACAGTTACCCTCATCTCCTTCTCCAGTCCCCTGAATTCCCTCACCCTGATATTCTTTACGGTTGCTTTCAGTTCCTCGGACTTCAGCATGGACAAAAGGACCGAGTAGTTCCTGTCGATCACCTCATCGGGTGAGATCTGGAGAATGGCACACGCGGCTCTGTTGATCGTGAGTATATTACCTGCCGTATCGAGGGAGATCACTCCGGAATTTATATTTTCAAGTATATTCTCTATGATGAGCCTGCGCCTGTCGGATTCCGTCCATGCGGTCTGGAGAGATTCCTTATTTTCCTTCAGTTCACTCACCATGGTATTGAACGAACTCACCAGGAGCCCTATCTCGTCTTCCCTCTCGAGGTCCACACGGGTGTCGAGATTACCCTTCCCCACCTGTTCCGTAGCCTGGGCAAGACTCTGGATCGGATCGGTTATACCGCGTGATATCCTCAGCGCGACCCAGAGGGCCATGAAAACCGCCATCAGCGTAAAAAACCCCATGATAAGCAGGTAGTTTATCTTGATAGGGGTTTTCCAGGATTCCAGGGTAAGATAATTCTTGTATGCTTCTTTGATGTCCTCCGCATGCCTGCTTATCTCTCCGCTCACCGTCGTTTCCACAATTACGACACCGACCTGCCGGCCGTCTGCATATTCCGGCGCCACTGCCCTTATAACATCGCCTTCTCCGGATGAGATCACTTCTACATCGGGCTTCCCCTCGAAGCCCGCCTTGAGAGTTTCCGATGAGTCCTGATCGGCCTCCCTGAGATGCCGGACGGTATAATTATCCGGTACCGTTTTCCCCGAGGCCGCAGCCAGAGCCATGTCAAGTGCTTGCCTGCGCTGCACGTCGTAAAGTGACCTCGCGATCTCGACACTCTGGGTCAGTTGCTGCTTTATCTGGGGATCGAACCACCTGTCAAGGTAATTAGTTACCATCCCGCTCGATACGATGAACAGGAAAGTCGACGGGATAAGTGTCAGGACGACCAGGACGACGACGATCTTCGTTTTGAATTTATAGCCGAGCACTTTATGCTTTCTTTCCAGATAAATCTTGACCATGCTCTTTCCTACGAAGAAGACAAGAACGACAAGAGCCACCAGGTTTAGATTAAAAAGGATGAAAAGTATAAACTTCGTGAAGAAAGGCATGCTTCCGTGTCCCATGTAACGGCGTTCCACCCAGAAGATAAAGAGGATGAACAAGGCCATGGACAGGAGGAAAATAATGTAGCGTAATCTTCTCATCTGCTGCTTTCTATCTCGAAGATGGCCGAATCCTTGACCCGCTTGAACTCGTTCTCGGAAATAAATATCAGGAAATGCCCGATCACCGGGGGCAGTTTTCGTATCTTTGACTCTGCGGTGACCCTTACGAAATATTCTCCGGGATCGAGTTTGGAAATGTCGGCAAGTTTCAAATCCTTCACCGAAAGTACCCACTTGAGCATGGATTCGAAAGACCTGAATCTTCTCTCAATAAGGACTTTCCCGTCGAATGAAGTCGCCACATATTCCTTCTTTATAGGGTCTACCCTGAGGGTCCTGGTGAAGAATATGCCTGAGACGAATTCATCCGGCCAGATCCTCCAGACCCTGAACAGATCGACGTAGTACTTCAATTCCTTGTCGATGCCATCCCTTATTTCCTGTATGTTCTTTTTTTCGAGAGCCAGCGAGAACGAGACATGAATATCCCCGCCGTTTATCTCAACGTCTGGACCCGTTATCGTCTGTCCTTCAGACAGTGCGGGTGATATGAGAAAAAAGAATAAAAGAAATGGCGATATCAGTAGTCGTAACATTTAAGACTTGACATCTCCGGAAAAATTTTATTTCATTATAGCATATCAATATAAGAGTAATTGCCTGCCGGGTGAGGCAGGACGGTCCTTTTTGAGGCGCCGCAAACTACGGAGGAGGAAAAATGGAGCTGAAGACGATAAAGATCGAGATACCGGAGGAGTGCAATATCATCCTGGGCCAGACGCACTTTATCAAGACCGCGGAAGACCTCTATGAGATCATAGCAACAGGCGTCTGTAATGCCCGGTTCGGGGTCGCCTTTACCGAGGCTTCCGGCCCCTGTCTTATCAGGTCCGAAGGCAACAGCGACGAACTGATCGATGTTTGTGTCGGGAATCTCCGGAACCTTGGGGCCGGACACGTCTTTTGCATCCTCTTGAAGGGTGCCTTCCCCATCAACGTCCTGAATCAGATCAAGAACTGTCCCGAGGTCTGCAGCATTTTTTGCGCTACCGCAAATCCGCTGGAAGTGATAGTGGCCGAGACGGACCAGGGCAGGGGAATCATGGGCGTCATCGACGGCTTCGCTCCAAGGGGAGTGGAGACGGCAGAGGACAAGGCCCACCGCAAGGAATTTCTCAGAAAGATCGGATACAAGCTCTGAGGTGCTATTAATGGAAATACCGGAACTGAAGTTTGACGAGAGAGGACTGATACCGGCGATCATTCAGGATGCCGGGAACAAAGAAGTCCTGATGATGGCCTATATGAATGCGGATTCGCTCAGAGAAACGATCGCTTCCGGCTTCACCCATTTCTGGTCGAGATCGAGGAACAGGATGTGGAAAAAAGGCGAGACCTCCGGACATGTCCAGGAAGTCAAAGAGATCCTCTTCGACTGCGACAGGGACACTCTGCTGATAAAAGTCATCCAGAGAGGTCCAGGGGCTTGTCATACCGGACACCGGTCCTGTTTCTTTACCGATATCGGGGGAAAAGAAATTGCAGATGAAACCTTTTCGGCTGAGGACGTTTACGGCAAGAAATGATACTGGATGATATTTACAGGGTAATTCTGGAAAGAAAAAAAAATCCTCAGCCGGATTCCTACGTCTCCGCCCTGATCTCTAAGGGGAAGGACGAGATACTGAAAAAGATAGGCGAAGAGTCGATCGAGGTGATCGTGGCCTCAAAGGCGGGAGACCGTCAGAAAGTCATACATGAATTTGCAGACCTGTGGTTTCACTGCCTTGTCCTGATGGCGGAGGAAGACGTGACCGCATCGGATGTTTTTCTTGAATTGGAGAAAAGGTCCATTAAGAAGAGGAGTTGAATAATGAGCGAGTGTCTGTTCTGCAGGGTGATCGCAAAACAAGTCCCGGCAAAGATCATATATGAGGATGAAAAAGCCGTAGCCTTCGAAGATATCAACCCCCAGGCTCCCGTCCATGTGCTCGTCGTTCCCAGAAGGCACATCGCAACGACTCTGGATATAGGAGATGATGACAAAGCACTGATAGGCCATCTGTTCAGAGTTGCTGCGGAAATAGCAAAAAAGAAGGCGATATCGGGAAGCGGTTTCAGGCTGGTCATGAATACAAACGCGGAGGCAGGCCAGAGCATCTTCCATATTCATCTGCACCTGCTGGGCGGAAGGCCCATGCACTGGCCTCCGGGCTGATCCTTTTCCGGAAAACAGAAGCGATGACCCAAATCACGGAATGTTTAAGAGGAAAACCTCAGTTGAAATAGCCTGGCCTTAATCCGCCATGTCCTGGATCTCCTCTCCGCCTTCCTCTATATCTTTCCCCGCGCCTTGGATCGTATGGCATCCCGATAAAACTGCAAAGAGCATCATCGCCAAAAGAGCTGAAAAAAGTCTTTTAATCATCGCTTTCTTCCTCCTGCATTACTTTTTAGTTAAATCTTAGTATCGCAAAAGTCAAAAAGCAACGAGGCGGATTAATCGGTAGCCTTCTGGATAGCCTTGCCGCCTTGTTCTATATCTTTCCCCATGCCGCGGACAGTGTGACATCCCAACAGCACGACGACAAGAAGAATGGCCAAAACTACTGAAACAAGACTTTTGATCACCTGTCTCTCCTTCAGTATGAATTCTGTTTCAATCTTAATATTTTAAAAATGAAGAAAGCAATGTAAATATGATTTGGGTTTTTTCAACGGAATTGATGGTGCCGAAGGCGGGACTCGAACCCGCATGGATTTCTCCACACGCCCCTCAAACGTGCGTGTCTACCAAGTTCCACCACTTCGGCA
>JBECKU010000228.1:0-28972 GCA_040235385.1 Candidatus Sulfobium sp.
ATGCCGGCAACTGGGCGTTTATGAAGAATATGAGGATGCCAGGCCAGATCGAGGAAGAAGTCGTCGGGATGAGTTCGTCGAAACTGGGAGAATAAAAGGCAGATCCCTGGAAACATTTCTATAGCGAAGGCCGTTCACAGGGAACGGCCTTTTTCATTTCATATCATACCTGTCGCTTGATAAACACGGCTACTGTGATATCCTTTAACAAGGCACCGAAAATAATCCAGGGGGCGAATTTCGATGATTAGATGGATCATCCCGATCTTATTCTCATATGCTGCGCTCATGAACATTCCTTGTGCCGCATCTGCTGATGAGATAATCCTTCTTAACGGTGACAAACTGACCGGAACAGTGACGAAGATCGAAGAAGGCACCTTGACGCTCAAGACGGAATATTCCGAACCCATAAAAATCCAAAAGGAAAAGATCAAAAGCGTATTTACCGATAAGGCGGTGCAGGTGACCCTTGAAAGCGGCGAGACACTGAAGGGTGTTCTCATTACTTCCAGCGACGGCCGTCTTATTGTCGAGTCCAGCGAAGTCAGGCAAGCCTCCGTGATCGATTGGACAAAGGTGAAATCCGTTTATCCTCCTTCGCATGTACCAAAAAAATGGAAAGGCCGCGTCACTGTCGGCGCGAATGCCGAGACAGGGAATACGAGGCGCACAAGTGCATCGATCATTTCCGAGGCAACCCGCAGAACGGACAGCGACCGCTTTTCTCTGCGCTTTCTTTATAACTACGCAGAAGACGAAGGCGAGGTCACGGCCCGAAACGCATATGGCGCATTCAAGTACGATTATTTTTTTACAAAGTCATTCTATGGCTATCTCGGGGTGGAATTGCTCAATGATAAGTTCAAAGACCTGAAGCTGAGGACTGTTGTCGGACCCGGGGCCGGATATCAATTCTGGGACGAACCCGATAAATCCCTTCTCCTGGAAGCGGGCCTTTCGTATTTTTCCGAAGACCTGGACGAAGGAGAAGATGACCAGTGGATCACCGCCCGCTTTGCCGGTGATATGAGATACAAGGTCTGGGACAGAATAGTTTTTACGGACCGGCTCGTTCTTTACCCGAGCATCAAAAATATAGGACAATATCAGTTGCGGAATGAAGCGGGTTTGGAATCCCCGCTTGCCTTCGGATGGTCGCTCAGCCTTACCAATATTATCGAGCGTGACAGTGATCCGCCGGAGGATGTCAAAAAAAATGATATTTACTGGATACTGGGAATGCAATACAGTTTCTGATTAAAATTCAATTCCATTGGAGTCGGACGATGATGAAAAAAGATAAGGGAAAAG
Source organism: Candidatus Sulfobium sp. (assembly GCA_040235385.1). Classification (GTDB taxonomy): domain Bacteria; phylum Nitrospirota; class Thermodesulfovibrionia; order Thermodesulfovibrionales; family UBA6898; genus JBECKU01. The sequence continues at coordinate 1,315 of JBECKU010000228.1, forward strand.
ATCTGAAAGCAATTGTTGCAAGAAGGTCGGCCTGTTTCAAAAAAAGACCGGATACGGCTGTCTATAAACCGAAAGTCTCATCGAAGCATGTTGAAAATCTCTATACCGAGACGAGGGTCCGGGAGCATGTCGTCAAGGCCGATTACGGCGAGGCCGCCGGCGGGGACAACAAGGCCCCGAACCCCATCGAACTTCTTCTGGCCGCCTTCGCGGCCTGCATAGAAAGCGCCTTTTACGAATTTGCGGTCCATGAGGGCCTGACTGTCAATGCGATCTCTGCCGAAGTCGAAGGCGCTCTGGATCTAAGGGGTCTTTTTATGGTGGACGATGATGTGTGTCCGGGGTTCTATGATCTGACTTATGTCCTGACCATCGAATCTCCCGACGACGAAAAAAAGGTCCGCGCCCTGGCGGAAAAAGTCGTGGCCCACTGTCCGGTTGTCGACAGCCTTATAAAACCTGTCCAGGTAAGGGGCGAGATCAGGGTGGAAAAAGGTGAAAAGCAATGAAGATCAGCGAGGTCATAAGGCAGAGAGACTCCGGTATATCCTTCGAGTTCTTTCCACCGAAAACTCCTGAAGGCAGAGGGGCCTTCATGAAGGTAATCCATGAACTGAAGAGATACGATCCCCTGTACGTTTCGGTCACCTACGGGGCGGGGGGGAGTACACAGGACAGGACGAGCAACACTCTCCAGTGGATACAGGAGGAAACGGACCTCACCGTGATGTCCCATCTCACCTGCATAGGCGCCGACAAAAAATCACTGGATAGTCTGCTCGCCGACTACAAATCCCGGGGCATAGACAATATCCTTGCCCTGAGGGGTGACCCGCCGAGGGACAAAGCGGAATTCGACTCAACAAAAGGTGATTTCAAATATGCAAAAGACCTGGTCGAATTTGTAAGGAGATATAATCACTTTTCGGTTGCTGTAGCGGTCTATCCTGAAGGTCACTTTGAGTCACCGAGCATCGGAAAAGACATGGAATATACGAAGGCGAAGATCGATGCAGGGGCCGACTTCGGCATTACCCAGATGTTCTTCGATAACCGGTACTACTACGAGTTCATGGACCGGGCCGCGAAAATAGGCATCGGCATACCCATCTTTCCCGGCATCATGCCTGTAACCGACTGCAGGAAGATCGTCGAGTTCGCCAACTTCTGCAGCGCCACAGTCCCCAGGGCGATTACCGACGCTATGGCCCCGGTGCTCGACGTTCCTGCCGAGATGCAAAAGATCGGCATCGAATTCGCTATAAAACAATGCAAAGACCTGCGGGAAAACGGCGTCAGATATCTCCATTTTTATACCATGAACAAATCGGGGTCGGTAAAAGCGATACTGGACGCATTGCAATAACCTGGGTAATAATTCCCCACACGTGGGGATTTTTTCTACTTCTTCAAGGCGCTGACGCGGACTTTTTCAGGAAAAAAGATTGAAAATTCGACCATTCTCCGGTGGCATTGGAATTGCAAAATTTTTAATTGGCATGAACGGCGTTCTTTTTTGCAGTCACAATCCGATCCTCACAAAAAACCTTTACGGGATAGTGAGAGACGAAGGATGCACTGTCGATATCGCCGACCACCCTGCCCTCGCGGTCAGGATGTTCCTGCAAAAGCATTATGATGCCGTGATTTTCGACGCCAACACATTCGGCCTTTCCACCGAAGACGCGGTCGGGATAATAAAGTCTGTCTCACCGGACATCACGATAATAGTGACGGGACATCAGGGATACGTAGCCGACTCGATGAGCATAAAGGTCCCGCTGGATTTGGAAGAACTCAAAAAATTGATCCATAATGTGATAAGTCCCAAAAATTCACCTAACTAAGGAGGAGAGCAGATGGCTATGACACCGAGAGAAACGATCTTGAAGGCTTTTGACGGGGGCAAGCCGGAACGTGTTCCGGTAACGCTCTTCGGCGGAGGCATGTGGAGCATAAAGGATTATGGAACCTCCTTTGAAGAGCTCGCCCATGATCCCGCGAAGATGGCCGACATGTGCGTCACGGAGGCCGAAAAAATAAGGAGCGATGTTGTTTATGTCGGCTCCGGTTACAACAATTTCCACGCTATCGCCCTTGGGGAAGCCTTCGGAACCGGGGTCAAATACCGTGAGATCGGCGCTCCTGACATTACAGAGCATTTCGTCCACTCTGAAGAGGACATCGACAAACTCAATATAGAAGATATCCATAAACATCCCGTCGTGAAAACCGTCCTGGAAGCGACCCGTACGGTCAAGGAAAAGATCGGGGACAAATATCTTGTGACCATGACCTGCTGGGGTCCCTTTACTCTCGCCGCACGCTTTGTCGGCGAAGAAACTTTTATGAAGGCCACTTTCAAAAAGCCTGCTTTCGTTGAAAAGATGATCAATTTCTGTGCTGACCTCCTGATCAGGCTTTACGAACCCCTTGTGAATGACGGGGCGATAGAATGTCTAAGTATCGCCGACCCGACCGCGTCAGGGGACCTGATCAATCCTAAACAGATGGAGCGGTTCGCCGTGCCTCCTCTGAAAAAGATGAGCGACTGGGCAAAATCAAAGAACGTATACACCATCCTTCATATCTGCGGAAATACGAGCGACCGGCTGGACCTCTTCCCTCTCACGGGATGTTCGACCATATTCTTCGACCAGAAAGTTGATATCGCCAAAGCGAAGGAAGTGCTTTTCGGCAAGATGTCCTTCGGAGGAAACATCGCTCCCGTCCATGTGCTGCTCAACAAGACGGCAGCCGAGGTGGAAGCTGCATGCCGGGAGGTAATAGAGATTGCGGGCAAAGACGGCGGCTTCGTGCTGGTGCCCGGATGCGATATACCGCCCACTATACCATTCGAGAATATCAAGATATTTCACGATGTTGCCCTGAACTGGAAATATTAATGTCCGGAAGCCTTAACCCGGATAGGAGGTGAGAACGCGTGGGATAAGGCGGTAGCGTAAACCCTTTACAGGGGAGGTGCAAATGGGAATTTTTGAAAGCATCAAGCAACTGCTGGCCGGAAGGCCGGAAAATAACGCCAAGGAGGAAACGAAAATGGCAGATGAGAAAAAAATGACCACTGAAGAAGTAAACGAGTACATGAAACAGAAGTGCGGCTTTGTGCCAAGGATGTTTCAGATCATAAACACTGTTACCCCCGATCCGGGTAAGACGTTCGCTGATTTCTATGCCAGCATCTTCGGAGACGGCGCCCTCTCGAAGAAGATCAAGGAATTAATGTTCATGTCGGGCGGGGTCGGTTATTGTTCGCCGAGGTGCATTATCCACGTAATCCCTGCGATCAATGCGGGTGCGACCACGCAGGAGATCTTTGAAGCCGCCTCCGTCGGTATGATCCTGGCTGGCTTTGTTCCGGGCGGGCCGGGCATTCCCTATGCCTTTGAATATGCGCTGAAGTGTCTCGATATAGAGGCAAAATACAGAAAAGGCGAGAAATGGGAATACCTGCCTCAGCCGAAGTTCGACCACGGCGTATTTTAAAAAACAACCGGAGAGGGCGACAGGCATCCTGCCCGGGATCCTGTTGCCCCGCTGCCTGACTTTTTTGAAAAAAAGAGGCAGCGCCTTCCTGTGGAAGGCAACTGCCCAGCAATAAAAGATTTTATAAAGATATATTAGCACATTTCAGAGATAAAGGAGACGTAATGTTCAGATTTCAGAAGGAACAAAAGGTATTCGACTTCGGCGGGATCAAAGTCGGCGGCCAGCCCGGGGACAACCCGCCTTTGATGATCTCATCGATGTTCCATAATAAGGACCGGATACTTCAGGACAGGAAGGGCAATTTCGACCGCCCGAAAGCCGTGGATATCATTAAAAACCAGGAGAAGATGTCGGACGTGACCGGCATCCCGGGGATGGTCGCCATGGTCGCGAATTCGCCTGATGAGGCAAAAATATATATCGATTTTTTTCTTGAAAATACGGACATGCCCTTCGGTATCGATATGTGGGTCGCGGAACAGAGGGCCAAGGCGACCGAGTACGTTTCTAAACTCGGGGTGCAGAACAAGTTTCTGTATAACAGCATTACCCCCTGGGACAAGGACATAAAGGGACAGGTGCAGAGGTTGAAGGACCTGGGAATCAGGCATGTTGTTATACAGGCATTTGATGACCAGGACCAGACCCCCGCCGGAAGACTGAAATCGCTCGAGGCGCTACTGGAACAGGGTGCAGGCGACTTCGAAACCGTGATCGTCGACACTTCGGTGATGAACCTTCCCGCCACATCTTTCTCCCTGGTTGCCAACAGGTTGATCAAGGAAAAGCATGGATTGCCCTGCGGCGGAGCTTACTCCAACGGCACTCACATGTGGAAAGAGATCAAACCCGTCTGGGGAATGGATGGTTTTCGTGCCATGGACGCGGTCGTTCAGGGAATGTCCTCTGCCTTGTGGAGCGATTTCAACTTCTGTGGTCCCGCGGTCACTACACCCAGGGTCTTCCCGGCGGTAGCGAGCGCCAACATGCTCCTCAGCACCCTGGTCTTCGACGAGACAGGAGAAATATCGGACAATGAAAACCTGCCCATTATGAAACACTTCAAGGACTTTGTCGAGAAGATGAAAGCCGGAGGTGGAAGAAAGAAGAAGAAATAAAGCGAGGCTATATACGGACAAGATCGCTGAGCATATGACAATTTACAGGAAGGAGATTAAAGCTTAATGAATTCGAGAGAAAGAGTAATAAAACTGTTCAAAGGTGAACAGATCGACCGGGTGCCTTGCTTCAGCGGCATGGGCAACGTAACCGAAGAGGGGATCAACAAACTGGGTTACCGGTTTGCCGATATCCATCTCGATGCGAAGATGATGGCGGACACCGCCGCATCAACTTACAAACTTTTCGGTTTCGAAAGCGGGGTAGTTCCCGTCGATCTGTGCGTCGAAGCGGAGGCGCTGGGTTGCGTAATCAACGTGTATCCCCATGCGGAAGGGATACTGTATCCGACGATCAAGGAAAAGCTCGTCCATAACGAAGACGAAATGGGCGTAAAAATCCCGGCGGATCTCGCCGAAAGGGGAAGAATACCTCTTTTGCGTGAGGCCATAAAGATCCTCAAGGAGGACATCGGGGGTGAAGTCGCCATCGGATCCTACGTGCTCGGACCTTTTACGCTCGGCGGCCAGATCATGGAGTTGAACGACCTGCTCAAGCTTTCTTTCAAGAAAGCCGACAAGGTCGCAAAACTTCTCGATGTAATGGCCGACGCGATCATCATCGTTGCAAAAGAGTATGAAAAAGCAGGGGTGGATTTCGTCACGGTCAGGGAGATGGGAGCAACATCCGATGTGCTGAGTCCTAGGGTTTTCAAGAGCCTCATACTCCCGCCTCTGCAGAAGATCATGAAGGAACTGAAATCATTCTCGGTGCTTCATATCTGCGGCAAGACGAACGATATCGTCACCTCAATGGTGGACGCCGGGCCGACCGCGATCAGCGTAGAGCAGAAAAATGATGTCGCGGAGTCGAGGAAGAAACTCGGCAAGGACGCTCTCATCTTCGGGAATTACGACCCTTATAATGTCCTCGTATCAGGCGATGAAGAACTGGTGAGGACGACAATCAGAAAGTGCATAGAAGACGGGGTAAGTGCTGTCTGGCCCGGATGCGACATCTGGCCGACGGTCCCGCCGAAGAATATGATCGCCATGATGGATGAAGTCAAAAAATACGGAGGTAAACAATAATGGTCGACGAAGCAAAAAAGAAAGAAATACTCGAAAAACTCAGAAATGGAGTTATTCAGTACGATGAAGACGCCTGCAGAGAAGGGGCGCAGGAAGCTCTCGACGCCGGCATGGATGCGAACGAGGCGATCTTCGAAGGTCTGGTAGCGGGCATGGAGGAAGTGGGCCGTCTTTTCGAGGCCCAGGAATATTTCGTCCCTGAGATATTAATGTGTGCGGACGCGCTTTATGCGGGTCTCGATATTTTGAAACCCCACTGCAAACAGATGGACCTCGGGATTAAAGGCTCCGTGGTCATCGGCACTGTCGAAGGAGACGTCCATGATATCGGAAAGAACCTCGTGAAAATGATGTTCGACGTCGCCGGTTTCACGGTGTACGACCTGGGCAGGGACGTCCCTCTTGACAAGTTCGTCGAGGAACAATTGCGGACGGATTCCGATCTCGTATGCCTCTCAGCCATGATGACGACATCGATGGTCGGAATGCCCAAGGTCATCGAGAATATCAAGAAAAAGAACCCTGAATGCCTGATCCTGATCGGCGGCGCTCCGACATCAAAGGAGCTTGCGGACAAGTGGGGCGCCGACGGCTATGCCGAGGACGCCAGCAATGCCCTTAAGGAAGCCATCAAGATGGTCTCCTTCCTCAGGAAGCTCAGGGAAGAAAAACTGAATAAATAACCGCTGTTATGGAAGCAGAGACCTTCAAGGAATATTTAAAGGGCAAAGGCGCGACCCTTATAGGGGTAGGCGATGTAACCCAGGCCCTCGCGGATGAGATCGTCCATCTCAACAGGGGTGTCGCCATCGCCGTGAACAGGGGCCTTAACAGCAACACCATCGAGGTGCTGCTGAAACTCCAGGAGCATGCGGTCTGTTGGCTGAAAGAAAAGGGGTTCAGGGCATTTCCCATCCCCCCTGACTCCGACAGGATCAAAGACAAATTCATCGCACGCCTGTACAAGCTTTTCTGCCACAAGACGGCCGCCACATGTTCGGGGCTGGGCTGGGTCGGCAAGAACGGATTGATCATAAACCGGGAATACGGGTCCCGGCTCACCTGGGCGACGGTGCTCACGGACGCTCCTTTTGAGGCTGACGACCCCACGTCAAAGTCCGAATGCGGGGACTGTGAACTTTGCGTCAAATATTGTCCTTCCGGCGCTTTGAACGGCCATCTCTGGTCCAGGGGAGACCCGCTGCAGGAGATCGTGACATATGAAAAGTGCAGGTCGCTTAAAGAGGAGAGACACGAGTTGAACGGTAAGCCCAACTGCGGCCTCTGTTCAACCATATGCCCCTTTTCCAGAAGCGGATACCCGATAGCGGAAAACTGAACGGGAACCTGATAAGCATGTTTCTACTTGGCAACAATTCCGGTATACGCTGCGCGTGCGCGCTATAACTGTTGACAGATAATTCAAGGAGGATATAGTCCGATGAGCCGTACATACAAGGTGATATTCCAGCCGGCAGGCCGGCGTGGAGAAATAGAAGAAGGGAAAACTATCCTCGAGGCTGCCCAGTTGCTGGGAGTCGACCTTGAGGCCCTCTGCGGGAACAAGAAGGTTTGTGGTAAGTGTAAAGTCAGAATAGAAGAAGGTTATTTCGAAAAAGACAATATCGAATCGAGCATGTCCCACATTACACCCGCCGTAGCCGGCAAGGACGAACTGAAACACATCAAGCCCGAGGACGGTCCAGGAATCCGCCTGGCCTGTTCAAGCGAGATCCACGGGGACCTGAAGGTATATGTCCCTGAAAGGTCACGGGCGGGCAAACAGGTGGTGCGGAAGGCAGCGAAGGAGCTTTCCATCGCACTCGATCCGGCCGTCAAAAAATATACGGTCGTCCTGCCTCCGCCCACTCTCCACGATATGACGACCGGAGATTACGAACGCGTCCTTAAGTCCCTTGAGGAAAACTACGGCCTCAAAAATCTGAAATTCGATTACATGGTTGTGAAAGATCTCCAGGACGCACTGAGAGAGGGCGAGTGGATGGCTACCGTTACCGTCTGGATGGACAGAGAGATCATCAAAGTTGAGCCGGGGTCGGTCGAGGTCAGCTACGGACTTGCCGTCGATGTGGGGACGACGACCTGCGTAGGTTACCTGTGCGATCTGAGCACCGGCAAGGTCATAAATACTGAATCGATGATGAACCCCCAGGTCCCCTATGGTGAGGACGTCATGTCCAGAATTACCTACGCAATGACCAACCCGACAGGGCTCAAGACGATGCAGGACGCCATCATCACCGGGTTGAACGAGATCATTGAGAGGGTGGTCAGCGAAGTGAAGAAGAACGGTCCGAACCCGGGCCATGCCATCGATGATCTCACCATTGTTTTCAATACCGCCATGCACCATATCTTACTGGGTTTCAACCCGACCTATATCGGACGTTCGCCTTTCATACCCGCCGTCCAGGAGTCCCTGAACATCAAGGCGCGTGACATAGGACTGAAGATAAACCCCTCGGCTTATGTCCATGTCCTGCCCATAGAGGCGGGGTTTGTGGGGGCCGACAATGTCGGCGTGCTGATCGCTCAGGAGCAGTATTTCCAGAACGAGATGGTGCTTATTATCGATATCGGCACCAACGGCGAGCTTCTGCTGGGGAACAAGGACAGGGTATGTTCGACTTCCTGTGCGACGGGACCCGCCTTCGAAGGAGCCCAGATCAAGTTCGGCATGAGAGCGGCGCCGGGTGCTATCGAAAAGGTAAAGATCGACCCGGCCACGAAGGAGCCCCAGTACAAAGTGATCGGGAAGGCGGACTGGCATACGCATATAGAGGATGGAAAGATAAATGCCAAGGGCATCTGCGGGTCGGCTATTATCGATGTAATCGCCGAGATGTTCAAGGCGGGCGTTATCGACAAAACAGGCAAATTCGTGACGAACCTTGATACGAACCGGGTGAGAAAGGACGCGGCAGGAAAGCCGGAATACGTGCTCGCATGGGCCGACGAGACATCCATTAACCAGGACATCACGGTCACCCAGAGCGATGTCAGGGCCTTGCAGCTCGCCAAAGGGGCTCTTTACACCGGCGCCAAACTGATGATGCAGAAAATGGGTGTGACGAAGCTCGACCGCGTCGAACTGGCCGGTGCGTTCGGAAGCCATATCGACCGGGAGGCATCCCTTACTCTCGGGCTATTCCCGGACGTACCGATAGAAAAGGTCGTCGTCGTCGGCAATGCCGCAGGAGACGGAGCGAGGATGGCCCTCCTGAACAAGGCCAAGAGGACTGAGGCCAACGAACGGGCGAGGTGGGTCGAGTTTCTTGAGATCGCGACGGAGCCCGCCTTCGAAAAGGAGTTCATGCAGGCCATGCATATCCCCCATATGAAGGATAAATTTCCTAATCTGAAGGAGATGCTCGAAAAGCAGAATGCTCCAGTCGCTCCGAGCATCAGGGAATGACGCCCGGATGACGAAGGTTGAGGTAAATCCCGGCGCATGCGGGATGCCTGCGACCATCGAAATCAGAAAAAAGGACGCAAAGACTTACACGCTGAAGATCAGCTCCGAATGCAAGATGGTCGTCAAACTCGGGAAGGCAGTCCCTGAACTCACGATGATGGACGCCTTCAGGAGGATCCAGGACAACCCTGTGTTTATGAAAGGGGCGACGTGCCTCAAACATGTCGCCTGTCCGGTCCCTTCCGCAATCCTGAAGGCACTTGAAGTGGAAGCCGGTCTCAACGTGCCGAAAGATGTCAGCGTAACTTTCATAAAAGAAGAAAAAGATGAATCGCGATGATCGTTCATGAACATGTTCCTGTTTCTTTGTGCGTATGCGGCATACGCCCTCTTCTGGGGAAGACTGGCTATTTCGGTCTTTTCCTGGTGGAGGATGGAAAACAGGCTTGGGGGAAACGGCCTCTCAGCCCGGGGTCTGCCCTGCTCAGTCTGCGCCGGGGGGGCGGTCGACGTGCTTACGTTCAGAAGGTTATTAGTCGCAAACGGATGGCTCTGGATCGGCTCATGGACGTTTCATCTCTCATTCTTTCTTGTGGTCCTGAGGCACCTGCGTTTCGCAATGGAGCCGGTACCTGGATTTATAAGGGTTATGCAAGTCCCGGGATTAGCGGCCGGCTACCTGCTTCCTGTTTCAGTGGCAGTCATCGCAGCAGCTAGATTTGCCGGAAAAGAGCAATATGTCTCCTGGAAAAATATGCTTCTTATCTTTCATGTCTTCGCCATAGCGGTCACCGGCCTCTTGATGAGGTTTTTCAGGACCGACCTGGTCGGCGCTAAAAAATTCGTACTCGGGATCTTCAGTTTCACGCCGGCCGCCCCGCCGGACGGTTACCTTTTCATTATCCATTTTTCTCTCGTCCTTTTGCTAGTCCCTTTTCTTCCTTCTCATATCCTGGCCGCCCCGCTGGTGATGTTCGATGCAAGGAGAAGGGAGAAAGGACTCGCGGCAGTTATGCATGAATATCAGGCAGGACGGGGGTGGGATCTTGGCAAAAAAGCCTGAAGCCGATATTTTCACCCGGGAACTCACGCCCCAACAGTTGCTCGAGCTTGATGCCTGCACAATGTGCGGACAATGCCTGAAATATTGTCCGGTCCAGGATGTGACCGGCAGACCTTCCATCTCACCTCCCGAAAAGATCCGGATGTTCAGGGAATTCATAAAAGCCACCGGGGGGCTCAAGTCAAGGCTTTTCGGGCCCGGTAAAGTCGACAGAAGACTTCTCGAAGATTTCACCAGGGCGGTCTTCGAATGCACTACATGCGGCAACTGCGGGCAGAATTGCACGGTGGGGATATTCACACAGAGGTTGTGGCCGGCCCTACGGAAAGAGATGGTGCGTCGTGGTCTTGGTCCGATCGGTCCCCAGGTTGAGATACCGGACAAGATTCTCCGTACCGGCAACCCCTATGACAAGCCTGCCTCTGAGAGGTTCTCGCCCTGGTTCCCGGAGCAAATACGCATAGAGGACAAGGCGGAAACAGGGTACTACGCCGGCTGTACCGGCGCATACGAAGCGACCCCCATGGTCAGGGGCGATGTGCTTGTTTTGGCGGCCGCAGGCGAACCGTTTACCATGCTGCCCGCGGGAGACGAGGTATGCTGCGGCTTCCCTCTCTTCATAACGGGACAGCACGACATGCTCGAAGACCTCACAAAGCGACTCGTAAACGCTTACAGGGATAAAGGCGTAAAAACACTTCTTTGTTCGTGCCCCTGCTGTGTAAGCATAATGGCAAGGGACTGGCCGATATTTTACGGGGACAGACTCCCTTTCAGGATAAGGCATATAACACAGTTTGCTGCAGAAGCAATCTCAAAGGGAAGACTTCGGCCGAAGAGGGACCTGCGGGAGAAACTTATCTATCACGACCCCTGCTATCTGAGCAGAGGTGTCGGTATCATCGAGGAGCCCAGGACGGTACTCAGGAGTATTCCGGGTGTGGAACTTCTCGAATTCGAAATGCACGGCCTCAATTCGAGATGCTGCGGGGCGGGAGGAGCGGCGCGTAAAATCTTCCATGAGAACGCCATCGCCATGGGCAGGCTGACGATAGACGAAGCCGTAGAAAAACACGCTGACAGGCTCATCCTGAGCTGTCCGGCATGCTACGCAAAGGTAAACGAGGCCATGGAAGGATACGACAAACAGGTCGTAATAACGGACATTATGGAACTTTTTTCAAATCTGATAAAGTAGGAGTATTATGGGTTATTTTACTATAAGATGCAGAAACTGCGGCAAGGAACTCAATGAGGTTTACTGCGCGTTTTGCGAGCATTGCACCAATGCGCTCCTCGTAACGGAATACACGGAAAATAAATTCACCGACAACGGCCGTGACGGTATCTGGCGGTTCAACTGGCTTCCTGTCCAAACCCACGGTTTTGAACAGTCCGGTCCCGTTGTTTATAAATCGGAAGGTCTTTCAGGACATCTCGGGCTCAAAAACCTTCATATCTCTTTCAACGGATATTGGCCCGAAAGAAAGGCGTCGCTTCCCACGTGCACTTTCAAGGAATTCGAGGCAGCGGTCGTCCTTCAGAACTCGATAGAGAACGGTGTAAAAGGTTTGACGGTCGCTTCCGCCGGGAATACCGCAAGGGCCTTCTCACATCTCTCCGTAGTGTCCGGCTTTCCTGTGGTAATCGTAGTTCCGACCATGTGTCTGGCGGAAATGTGGTACCTCGAAAACTCTTCTGCACCGCCGACTCTCGCTGTCGGAGACGGCGATTATTCCGATTCAATCGATGTTGCGAGAAGAATCGCCAGGACAGTCGGATTTCCCTTCGAAGGCGGAGTGAAAAATATCGCTAAGAGGGACGGCCTCGGTGTTGTGCTGATGGAAGCGGTTTCAGTCATGCGGCGGCTCCCGGACCACTACTTCCAGGCGGTCGGCAGCGGCACCGGCGCCATCGGCGTATGGGAGATGGCGGAAAGGTTTCTGAGAGACGGCAGGTTCGGGTCCGGATTGCCTGTGCTTCACCTGGCCCAAAACCTGCCCTTCGCCCCCATGGTGCACGCCTGGCAGAAAAAAAGCAGAGAGCTCTTCCCCGAAGACCTCAAACCCGAACTGATAGGTGAGATAACTACCAGGGTGCTTTCGACCCGTTATCCCGCCTATTCGATAAAAGGAGGCGTTTTCGACGCGTTGACGGCCACGGGGGGGCTGATGTACGGTATACACAATGATGAGGTCTATAAAGCGATGGAGATTTTCGAGGCAAAGGAAGGCATAGATGTCGTTCCTGCCGCAGGTGTGGCGGTGGCGGCGCTGATAAATGCGGTGGGAGAAAAGAAGGTAGAGAGGAATGATGCAATCTTATTGAATATCACAGGCGGAGGAGAAAAACGGGTGGAAAAAGAGAAAATGATATTCGATATAGAACCGCTGGTCATTTCCAAAAAGATTACGGAAAAAGAAATCGAGGAGCTGCTATGCAACGTCCTGAAGCAGAACTCATAACCGTTCTTCGGGAGGCGGGAGTGGATTTCACCGCCTCTCTTCCTTGCGACAGGATCAAAGGCCTTCTGGGAATAATAAGCGAGGGTTTTTATCACGTTCCCCTGACCAGGGAAGAAGAAGGAGTCGGCATTTGCGCGGGCGCCGCTCTTTCCGGCAGGAGACCGGCCGTTTTCGTACAGAGTTCCGGCATCGGAAATATGTTAAACGCCCTTCTGTCCCTCACCAATTTCTATAAGCTTCCCCTGACGGTCTTTGTCAGCAGGAGAGGAGTATACAAAGAGAAAATCATGGCTCAGGTCCCCATGGGTGAAAGGCTCCCGGGCATTCTGGACGGGGCGGGAATAGAGCACACCATGATCAAGACTTCCGGAGATTATGACCTCATCGCAAAAAAACTTCCCGACGTATATTCAGCAGGGAAAGTGCACGTCTTCATGCTCAGCCCGGAATTGTGGGAAGATTCCGAATGCCCGGCAGGCGCGAGAGGATGTGCAACAGGATCCAAAGGGGCCATTACGACGGAAGAAGGCATCCGGCGTCGTGACTTTTCGCCGCTGCTTACCCGCTATGAGGTCATCGAGCACATCGCGCCATATCTCGATTCGAAAGTTGTCGTCTGCAATCTTGGGGTTCCCTCCAAAGAACTTTTTCATATCAAACACCAGCCGTCTAATTTTTACATGCTCGGAAGCATGGGCATGGCCACCCCGATCGGCCTCGGGATAAGCCTCACTTCAACTAAAGAGGTCGTTGTGATCGACGGCGACGGAAGTCTTCTGATGAACCCCGGCACTCTCGCCACGGCGGCTCATTTTGCCCCTCGAAACCTCACGATAATAGCGATAGACAACGGCTCTTATGGCTCGACCGGAAACCAGCCCACCTATACCGGCTCTTGCGTCGACCTGGAACTCGTCGCGCGGGGGTTCGGAATTAAAAATTCTTACAAAGCTTCTACCTGTGAGGAGATCGCCGCGATCATGAAGGTCCCGGGAAAAACATTAAGGTTTGTACATGTTCTTGCTGTTCCCGGCAACAGAGACGTTCCAAATATTCCTTTAAACCACCTCGACAACAAAAAACAGGTGCAGGGTTTTCTTAAAACCTCCTGATTTTTTCAGGCATCAGACCCCGAAGTATTCCTGGAACGCAGGTCTTTTCATGAGCGAGACCAGTATCCTGAATAACAATGGTTGATAAGCCCTAAAGGTGTCAAAAGCGGAAAGAATACGTTCCTGCCTCCTCTTATGCTTTAAAATCCTTTTGATGTTATCGAAGTCATAGGAATTATCCAGGAGATGTCTGGCAACATCTTCTCCGCTCGTCAAGGCATAGGGAATGCCTTCGCCCGTGGCAGCCGAAGCGAAGCCCGCGGCATCCCCCGCCAGAAAAATATTTCCGAATTTCACGCCTCTGTAAAGGCAGTTGACCGGGGCGCCCTCCAGTTTTGCCCCTTTGTAATCTATCCCGTACTCGTCCAGGAGTGTGTTGAGTGCACTTATCGCTTTCTCCGCTGAGATCCGCCGGGGGTTGAAAAAAACTCCAGCCGAAGTAAATGTCCTGTGGGGAAAGATCCACACGTAACTGGTGCCGAGCAACTCAGTGTCCAGAAGCCATACGGGTCTTTCAACGACCGCCGGTATATAATAATGAACACCTATGTATATTTTATTGCGTAGTCCGAGATGCTTCCTTACGAGCGAGTTTGCGCCGTCTGCTCCGACCAGAAATCCGAATGATATTTTTTTGTCTCTCTTTATCGTAATATGGCTCCCGCCGATCTCTTTCACATCGGTCCCGGTCACGATTGTCAGGTTTTCAAACCTCCGGAGGAGACCAAGCTGGAAATTCCCCAGGTCCTGCCTGTCAATGGTCTGAAGGGAATTCTTCAGATCAACATAATATCTTCTGCCGTTCAGGACAACTTCCTGCGTCCTGAAAGAAAGCGCTTTTTCGATATGCACCTCCAGGAGACGGTTCAAGCCCGTAAGACCTCCTGCACACACTTTTGGACCGATGACGTCCTTTCTTTCAATAACGAGCACGCGGTAGGACGAACCCCCCAGTCTCTCCGCACATTTAAGACCGGCGGGCCCGGCTCCCACGATTATCACATCGTAGGATTCCCTCAAATAATCGGTGGACATAAGTATGACATTATACATCGCCGCACGCACGCGTAAAAAGTCGGGCGCACCCCTTCTCGCCGGCATATGACCATCTGAAGGTTTATGGATTAAGCGGGTTAATTTTCGTTTATAATAGGTGTCGATTTTATGAATTTTTTCATCTTTCTTATCGCTGCTTATATAATGGGCTGTCTTGCCGGAATACCGGCAGGTCCCGTCCAGATCGAAGTCGTCAGAAAGTCCCTTAACGGACACTTGAGGCCTTCTCTGATGCTTGTACTCGGCGCATTTTTTGCGGATGTCTTCTATGGGTCGATAGCCTTTTTCGGGATCGCTCCTTATCTCGAAGAAGAAAGGGTCATGGCGGTATTCTGGCTCGCCGGCGGCATAATAATGACCGCTCTCGGAATCTTGGTAATCCACCGCAGCCTTAAGAAAAGGGAAGTCGGTTATACTGCTGATCGTCCGGGCAGAAAGAGGTGGGCTTTCCTCGAAGGGTTGTCCCTCTCGGCAGCGAACCCGATGATGATCTTGTGGTGGCTTTCCGGGGTCCGGCTGTTCCAGGACATCGGACTGATCGGGGATTTCACTGCCGACGTCGCAGCAGCGTTTCTTGCGGCAGGCAGTCTGGGCCTCGCCTCATATCTTGTCGCCCTCTCTCTTTTCATTTACTGGGCCAAGAGATTTATTTCCGCCAAAACCCTGAGACATATCAACGTGGTGTTCGGGTCTATTATTTTAATGATCGCCCTTTATTTTCTCGCCACTTCGTTCTCTTCTCTTATCCACATATACTGATCCGGCAGATGCTGAAGCTTTTCCCATGAGCATGACATGCATTATTCACAAGTTTCGCCATGTGACAGAAACGGTGAGGGATGTAGTTTTCGAACGGTTTCTTTTGCCGACCTGCCTGCCGGCAGGCAGGTAGTCCGACAGTATATATTCATTAAATCAAGAGGCAAAAGCCTCGGAGCGCAGCAAGAATGAGAGAGAAGACTATATCCCTCCCTTGGCTCACACGAGTTTGTGAATAGTCTGAGCTGGTAGAGTTCTTCCAAATTGAATATTTCAAAAAAAATCGTATAAAATTTACGTGATCGATATTGATAAACAATATTCGGCTAATGAACTACCCCGCAGCAGAATTGCGGGTATCGAGACTAAAACAGTTCCAACATTGTCGTTCCGGCTTGTCCAGTCTCCCCGGCGACTCGTTCGCCGAGACGAATCCGCCGAGGGAGAACCAGAACGGGAATTTTTCTTAAGAAGGACTCCCGACTAGCGGGATGACAGAAATAGCACAGACGACCCCGATGCAGAGCATCGTGGGATTCTTTTGACCAAATTAGTTATCGGAGGTGAGAAATGGAACTGGATGTAAGCCTGGACAAGAACTCTTTCGCCATCCATATCGATGATCCTTTCAGGCTCGATGCCGATGCCATCGCCCATGAGATCGAGGAATTCATGACTTCGAAAGAAGACAGCGCTTCGGGACTTGATATCAAAGGGCTCCTCCCCAGGATGGTAAAGGGCATCGCCGGGTGTGAAAAGGGATGTCCCGCAGATGCCAAAGGGCTCGTTTCCCGTGGGCATGACGATTTCGAGATCGCCTATATTGAAGGTGGCATCCTCTCAGCCCGCGCTGTAACCGGGAAAGGAAATGTGCTTTATTTGAAAATGTTCCCTGAATTTTGAGGCAGGGCAAGTCATGAAGCCATTACCATCATAATTCCTCCTCTGTTTTCGGGAGGGTCACGATAAAGTCGCTCCCTTTACCGATCACGCTTTTTACGGAAATGGCGCCCTTGTGCGCTTTTATTATCCATTCAGTGATCGAGAGTCCCAGGCCCGTGCCGCCTGCTTTCCTTGAACGTTCCTTATCCACCCGGTAAAACCGTTCGAAAATATGAGGGAGGTCTTCCCCGGGTATACCCGCGCCGGTGTCGCTGACAGTTATCGTGACCGAGCTGTTCCTCTCTTCAGTCGTCACGGTCACCCTTCCCTCACGGGGGGTGTACTTTATAGCATTTTCGATGAGGTTCGAAAATGCCTGTTCCAGAAGGAAGACGTCTCCGCTGACCTCCGGCTGTTGCCTGAAATCCTCCGTTATCGTCACGCCGGCCAGATCAGCCTTGTACCGGAGCCGCTCAACGACCGCCGAAAGAGCATGGCCGAGATCGAACCACTGCACCCTCAGTTCGAGGATATTGTTATCTGCCTTGGTAAGGAAGAGAAGATCATCCGTTATCCTTGAAAGCCTGATGATGTCCGCGAGATTGTTTTTCAGGATGTCTTCATATTCTTCCGAAGTCCTTTTCTTCCTGAGCGCGACCTCTATGTTCCCCCGCAGGGATGTGAGGGGAGATTTTATCTCGTGAGAGACGTCCGAGACGAACCGTTTCTGGGTTTCGACTGAATGCTGGATGCTGTCGAGCATATCATTGAATATCAGGGCGAGTTCGTCTATCTCCTTTCCCTTGCGCCCGACATCTATTCTCCCTCTCAGCCTTCCTCGCCTGATCTGCTCCGCCAGGGTCTTTATCTTGACCACCGGATCGAGGGCCCAGCCTGCAAGAAACCAGCTTGTCAGCGACGATATGATCAGGACAAAGGGGAAGAAGAAAAGAAAGAGCTTTTCCATACCGGCAAGCGCCTTCGCAACATCTTCCAGCGGCATCCCCACACGAATGATCACGTCCCTGTTGACAGGGAAATAGAGTGTCCTGTAATCGCCTCCCATGAATTTGACCGTCTCATATCCCGGGGTCCCCTGGAACGCCGAGAGCATCAGGTCCGTGTTCATCGGCCACTGCTGGTTTTTGCTTAGCGACGTTATGATGATTTCTCCGTTGTAATTGATGACCTGGAAGTACTCTTCACGGGACTTGATCACGATCTCTTCATTCCGCGTAAGCATCTTCGGTCTCATCTCGCTCAGCATAAGATTTTTTGCGGTAGCAAGGAGGTCGGCATCGACTTTCTCGAGGAGCCCGTCCTCGTACCGGTAGTAGAGCATAAAGGCGCACGCCGAGATAATCAGCACGACAGCGACTGTATAAAAAACCGTCAAACGGAACCTGAATGTCTTAATTATCATTACAGTAAAGCTGAGATAAGGGTCTCGGAGGGAGGCTGTGACATTGTTGTCAAGATTTTATTAAGGAACACGTGTCCGTGATCATTACAACGAATCCACATACTCTCACCATTTTATTATAAACTGAAAGCAGCAAAAAACCTAAATAATCCGGGAAAGGCATGTGTAATCTACTCCTCTTCCTCCTTAAGAATGATTTACGTGCAGCGTTTCGGATCAATCTGACAGCCTGCTTCCCGCCGCCGCTCCGCAAGGCGCATCTCTCTTCTTTTCATCGCCTCCCGGTTCCGGCGGATCTCTTCTTCGGTCTCCAAAACAAGAGGCGGCACAGTTTTCGGTCTGCCTTTCGCGTCGAGTGAAACAAAAGTCAGGTACGCCGAAGCGGTGTGTCTCACCTCTCCGGTAAAGAGGTTTTCGGACTCAACTCTTACACCGACTTCCATTGACGTTCTTCCCACCAGATTCAGACTGGCCCTGAAAAAAAGCAGGTCCCCCACATACACGGGATAGTGGAAATCGAGTCTGTCAATCGAGGCTGTCACTGTATTCCCCCGGGCGTGGCGGCTCGCTACGACCCCTGCCGCCGTATCGATAAGCTTCATTATAACACCTCCATGGACGTTGCCGGACGGGTTTGCGTCCTGTGGTATCATTACCTGGGCGATCGACACACTGCTGTCTTTTATCTTCTTACCGTCCATTTAAGGTCTGCCCTATTCGCTTCACTGTCAATCCGTCGCTATTTCCGCCCGATAAGCACAATTCATGGCCGCACGCGTTTCACGTAGTGCTTTCCAACTTCCTCCAGAATATCTTTCCTGAGTTTTTCCATTTCCTCTTTGAACACGTCACTCTCCAGTATCGCCTTCGGAAGCTCATCGAACCGCGCGTTTATCGCCCCCTGCAGGGTCTCGGCCGTTTTTTCCTGCTGTTCCTCGATTCTGGAGCGCTCAAGCTCATTCATCTGTCTCACCTGTTCCTCTATGGAGGCCTGGGTGGCCGTCGCAGCGCCGATAAGCTGACTGACCTGGTCATTGTTTATCGCCATTTTCTCATCAATGGCAACTAGAAAAGTGAATATCTGGTCGAGCTTCTCAGCGCTCGTCCTGGCAGAGACGGCGTTAAGCTGTGATACATCCACCAGCTCTCCTTCGCACCTTCCAGGCAAGCCGACAGACCTCGAGGGTATCCACCTGCCGAGACATACTGAGGTGCCCGACACCGTCCTTACAAAGGTATATCCTTCTATCTCCTGGGCCTGCGCACCGACCGGAGACGTGGTCAAAATGAGATGCAGTAATCCGATAATCGCCGAATAAATGAACGTTTTCATGTTTCCCCCTGTTCAATCTATGCTATTTATAATGAGAGATACACTCAATCTTTACTTATCTTTATACCACAGAGAGGCGCAACTTTTCATTATCGCCTTATAAATTGTTACAGAACCTATGTCATGAGAATACGACGGGCCTGTTGCAGCAATTTTTAACAATAAAATAGAATCCTGGTTTTGATTTTATAAGAAAAATTTATGGTAAAATAAATTAGGTGCTTAATACTTCCGAAAAAGAATAAACAAAGAGGCAAATCCGCTGATGTGCTACCTGATATTTAGTAATTCTCACTTTTCAGAAAGGGGGAGGAAATGTTTGGGTTAGGTTTTCAAGAGTTGTTAATTCTCTTAATAATCGTAGTGATCCTGTTTGGCGCTACGAGATTGCCCGCGTTGGGAAAGGGCGTCGGAGAGGCCATAAAGAATTTCAAGAAATCGACGTCTGATCCCGAAGAGATCGAAACGACCCACAGGAATTCATCGGAAAAGAAAGACTCGTAAACACCAAGGAATAATGGAATCTGCCATTATTCATAAAGAAAATATGTAAAAACCTGGTGCTTCGATGAAACCACCTGATTCTCTGAAAAAGATCCGGGCCCTCATCCCCCCCGTTGAGAAGGGTCCGTTGCTCAATTACGTCTCTTTTAATATAGACGAGAGCAAAGACAGCATAATCCTCACCAGAAATAAGCTTCTTTTCTTTACATTTTTTGTCTTCATTTCCGTTGCTTTAGTGTCTGCGAACAAACCCATGATAGAGCAGTTTTTGGGCCTGGGAAACAGGTTTTGGGTGGATGCTCCAAGCCACACTCTCTTTGAAGTATTCTGCGGTTTGATTGCGATCATCATCGGCCTGATATTGTCCTGGGAATATCTGGTATCCGGCAAAAAAAATATTCTTTTTCTCGTGTATGCCCTCTTTGCCATGGGCATCTTTGACTTTTTCCATGCTTTTTCCGACAACAGTCATAACCTTTTCGTCTGGTTCCATTCATCCGGCGCTTTTTGGGGCTCGGTTTTCATGCTCTGTTCAGCATTGCTTATTAATGCTAAAATCGGCAAAGAAAAATCGACAGTCTGGACGAGACGATTTTATATATTGGCGGGCATCGCCTGCGTTTTTCTTTATGCACTGCTGTCTCTGAAATACTATTTCATTATCCCTGACGTTCTCCGCATGAAACTGCCTCACTATACTCCCGTTACTTTAGTGAAGGGACATTTCAGCCGCTTCATCTATATCTTCAATTTCTTCGCATGCTTGTTCTTCTTATTCTCGGGGCTCGTTTTCATCAATGGTTTTATGAAATCGAGCGACGTTATTTACCTGATTTTCGGGCTCACCGCCCTGCTCTTCTTTGAAAGTGAGCTTTCTTTTACGTTTTCAAAGTTATGGGATTTTATGTGGTGGTACTGGCACTTCATTAAAGTCGTCGTGTATTCGGGTCTTTTGCTGGGCCTTGCCTTCGGGTTCGCGCGTTCTTTTTATAATCTGGATAAGTCAAAAATGGCCTTATCGACATTACTTAAAGAAATAGAACAAAAAAATATTGAAATCATGAAAGCATACGACAGGCTGAAGGAGACGCAGCGCTATCTGAGCGACTCGGAAAAACTCGCATCTATCGGCAGGGTTGCTGCATCGATGGCGCACGAAATAAGAAATCCATTAGGCGCAATCACGAACTCTCTTGAAGTTCTGAAGACATATGGTCATTCGAATGCGGAAGATTCGGAATTATTTGAAATCCTGGACAAAGAGATAGACCGGCTTAACACGCTGGTTGAGGATTTTTTGAGTTATTCCAGACCGTCCAGACTGAACGTCGAGAAGACAGATATACGTCAATTGATAAGCGAAACGCTTAAGTTTTTTAAAATGAACGAAAAGACAAAAGGGGTGGAAATCAGGGAAATATATGCCCCTGACATCCCTCCACTTCATCTCGATAGTAATAAAATAAAGCAGGTCCTGTTAAATATTTTCATAAATGCATTCCAGGCGATGCCGGGCGGACGAGGTGTCCTTTCCGTTCAGGCGAGATATAAAAAAACGGAGAGTGAGGTGGCGATAGATATCGTGGATACCGGGTCAGGAATCTCTGACGATGTCCTCACCAGAATTTTCGAGCCTTTTTTTTCAACGAAAGACACGGGCATGGGACTGGGCCTCAATATAGCTCATAAAATTATCAAGGAACACGGTGGTTATATCTCGATTTTCAGCAAGATCAATCAGGGCACGCAGATGCAGCTCAATTTACCCCTTAATCCTGATGTGAGCTTCATGGAAGCAGGAGCGGAATCCGCACCGTCACTTGAAAGGATTTGAAGTGTTAAACGAGAAAACAAAGATTATGGTTGTCGACGATCACGACGGCATGAGAAGAAGTCTTGCCATTCTGCTCAGAAAAGACGGTTTTCATGTTGCGGAGGCCGAAAACGGTGAAGCGGCTATTTCGCATCTCCGCCGTTCGGACTTTGATGTCGTTATCACCGACCTGAAAATGTCCCCCGGCACGGGAATGGATGTTCTGTTATATATAAAGGAGAAACATCCTCTGACTGAAGTAATAATCATGACGGGATACGGCACCATCAACTCGGCTGTTCTGGCTATGAGAATGAAGGCTTACGATTATATAGCGAAACCTTTCAAGCATGAAGAACTCATTCACAGAGTGAGAAAAGCCGTCAATCATCTGCAGACCAGGAAAGAAATGGCTGAACTACATTCCGGCGAACAGGGAAATGGTAAACATTCCTATATAAAGGGGACAAGCCGGACAATCAAGGACTTGATTTCTTTATGCGAAAAGATAGCACAAGTTGACCTGCCGGCCCTTATAACCGGGGAAACAGGGACCGGGAAGAACCTTGTTGCGAAGACAATACACGGATTAAGTTCCCGTTCCGGGAAGCCGCTGATTTCCATTAATTGCGCCGCCGTACCCGAATATCTCCTTGAAAGCGAACTCTTCGGTCATGCAAAGGGTGCTTTTACCGGCGCCCTGCTGGACAGAAAGGGATTGTTCGAGGAAGCAGAAGGGGGGTCGCTGCTTCTTGATGAAATAGGCAGTATGCCTGTGACCATGCAGGCAAAGTTACTCGATGTTCTCCAGGAACGCATGATCCGTCAGGTTGGAAGCAACAAGACAAAAAAAGTTGATGTCAGAATTATGGCCGCGACTAACTCAGATCTCGAGCGGGCCGTCCGGGAAGGCAATTTCCGTGAAGACCTCTATTACAGGATAAAAGTCACTCATATTCATATTCCTTCTCTAAGGGAACATCCCGAAGATATTCCCGTGCTCGCCCGGCACTTTCTCGACCTGTGCAGGCAGGAATTCTCCCGGCCCGATTTGACGTTTTCTCCCGGGGCGATCGATCTGCTGTCGTCTTATGATTACCCGGGCAATATCAGAGAGCTTTCCAATATTATTTCCAGCGTGGCCGCGATTTCTTCGGATGCCACCATAACTACGCAGGACCTTGCATTAAGCTTTACGAACAAATTATTTGAAATGTCCGCCGGCTCCATTCAGGAAAGCCCGCCGGAAACTCTCGATGAATGGGAAAAGGACCTTATTATAAAGAGTATAAGAAAGAATGATCAGAATCTTTCAAAAGTCAGCGCCGAACTGGGGATCGGCAGGACCACGCTCTGGAGAAAAATGAAGAAGTACAACATCGAATAAAACCATTACTTAAGCCATTTGATGAGGTCAATAGTTATAAGAAAGTTTTCACCCTCCTCCTCTTTGACCAGTCGATAAAACTCACATATTCTGCAGTCGTTATATTTTTTCGCAAAACTTCCCACGGGTTCTCCGCCG
Source organism: Candidatus Sulfobium sp. (assembly GCA_040235385.1). Lineage (GTDB taxonomy): Bacteria > Nitrospirota > Thermodesulfovibrionia > Thermodesulfovibrionales > UBA6898 > JBECKU01. The sequence continues at coordinate 24,406 of JBECKU010000228.1, forward strand.
CACATGGTCCCCGCCACTACCCAGCACACCCTTCCTGCATTTTTCCCGCCATGAGCGCCATCGAGTTCATCGGCGACGGCGGCGGGACAAACGCCCAGTTCTTCGGCGTTCACTCCTCCGGCCTCTCTCCCGCACTTCATTATTTCCCAGCAGTTCTTTTTCATGGCGAACACTTTCTCCTATATCTTAACATGAACATGCCCCTTTCATTTTGTTGCATTTACTCGAATTGCCCACTCACAGACCGGGACTTTTACATCTCTTTTCTAAAAGAATATTTCCTCTCTGAATCAGTCCCCTCAGTGTTCCAAGTGAGGTCTCAATTTCATCTGAGGCTTTACCGTCTTCCAAATATGCTTTCAGAGCATTGTTGAAATGATTATTGAACTCCTTGTCCATCCGGCTGAAGTCATTTTCGTTATCTTCCGTAGAGGGGTCGCCGGAATTTCTGCTGCCCAGGACCGTAAATAGTTCATCCCACTCTAACTTTGCCTGATATAAAGATAAACGCACTTGATCCTCTCCCAATAATTCCAGTGCGATGCAATCGTCGCGGAACGCCCTTATCTGCTCAAGTGAACCCTCCAGATCCGGGTAGCATGTCTGGGTGAGCAGCAACAACTGTCGTACCGTGGCTACGGACCATATGAAGTCTGAAGAAATATCGCCTTTTAAATAGAGCGCCACCGCATTATTGAAATATTTTGCAAACTCGCTGTTTTGAACTAAATAATCATTAATTTCTATGTAAGAGATCTGGTCACGGTTTCGCCTTTCCATGACAGACTCGGTCACAGCATCCCAATACTGTTGTGAATTATGGAGGAATGAACGTATTTCCTGTCCCCCGGTTTGCCGAATAGAAGCGCAGTCTTCCTGCCCGGCAATCACAGTGTCATTTTTTCCCCCACTTTGCAAGGACGCGCAGGATGTTAATATTGCCATTAACAATAAAGATAAGAATAAATTCAGTTTCATTTTAATTATCCCCTCATAAATATTATCAGTTTTATGATCTTCGTTATTATTGCAATGAATCCCCGAAAATTTTTCTGTAATCCACACTTACCGGTTTGAGCAGACCGGGATGACACTCTTCGCACCTTCCTTTTTTAAAAAAAGAGAGGCACCCACTAAACGTATCCTTCATCAGCGTGAGATGAAAAGATTTATTCCATAATTTCTTTATTTGGTCGAATCTCGACCGCTGCCAGTCTACATGGCACGAAAGGACGTTTGAATGACACTCGGGACATCCATAGGCGGCTGCGGTGCTGTATTCTCGTCCTCTGTCATAAGCAAGCCCGTCGCCTGATGAATAAATGAACGGAACCAGCAACATCATCTGTGTCAAAACGGTTATTTTCACATCCCCTCCCTAAGGGTCCATTTATTGCTTTTCGGGGTTATCCAGTATAAGTTTTCTCCGGACTGAGAAAAGGAACCGGTCTCTTCCCCGCAGATTATATTCAGCTCATATGAAAACTTCAAATTAATTTCACCAAAACCGTTGAGGTAAAGGGACGGGGTATCAGCGTAAATCTTCACGACATTGTTTACGGTCAGTTCCCGGCCGGACGGCAGAGAATGGTTTCCGCCATGTGTAAATACATCGTCCGGATCAGCAGTCAACGTAATCCATTGACCGAGCGCTTCAGCCTGGACAAAAAAATTCTCTCTGAATTCCCTGAGAGTGATCCTGGCTTCTGATATATTCGTTAAGGCCACTGTTACTTTATAAGTACTGTCGCCCTGATAGGAAATGTCCTTAATTTCGATCTTCATACAATCCGGACCCGTGCTGTATCCGGAAGTCCCGCGGGGATAAATCAGCATCGGCATAATAAATCCCGCACATAAAATCAGAGCTCTGATGGTTTTCATTTTCATCTTCAGCATACCCGGCGGAGTCTCTTATTCTGCCGAATGACATAGGTATTGTAAAAGTCCGCCAGATGACTTCTATTAATCGACATCGAGAGTAATAATTGCCGTATCTTCCTTATTTCCGTCATTTATTCGAATATAGACTTCCCACTCGCCCGGCATGGTAAAATTCAGTTTTTCAATGAGGTATCGGCCTTTTCCTTTTTGAGTTATCACCGGCGCTTCACTGGACCCATGCTGGTGGACAGGCATCCACGGCGCCGCCTCTATCTTGAGCTTTTCTTCGCCGGTCGTACCTGTTTCTTTTTTGACAACCGATAATTCCACGGTGTTTCTTCCTACTTTTAAATGGTCCGGAACTTCGACGGAAATATCGAACACACCGTTTTCCGTGGTTGCCTGAATTTTCTTGAACCCTGTGAGGAAAAAGCCGCTGACCAGAATGATTCCAACACAGACTGCATTCTTAAATCTCTTCTTATCCATTACCAACCTCCTCACAAAATGACGCAGTGGTATCATTGTCCGTTAACGCTGACATTGAAAACGGCGGAATCCTCTTCACTGCCGTCTTTAATTTTGATATAGACTTCCCAATCTCCGGCAGCATCAAAGCTGACCTTTTCAATCAAGTACTCCCCTTTCCCCTTGGCCTTAACAACGGGCACCTCATTGACCGCATGCACATTAGTCGGCATCCATGGGATGACCTCCAACTTAAGTTTCTTATCTATCGGCTCTTTTGATTTCCTGTCATAGATTATCAATCTCATGGTATTCATTCCCGTTTTGACGGGACTGGTCAGAAATTCTGCGGAAACAATATAATCCCCCTGCTCCGATTCAGTCCTGTTTTGAAAACCGAAAAGAAAAAGGCTGATCAGAAGCAGGAAAGCCAGGCCTATTATTCGTCTCAAAAGATAAATATTCATCGGCAATACCTCCTTTAGTGAGGTGGCATCGGGATCATGATAGGGACGTTGTTATCAGCAAAATCGACCTGCGATAAGATGTCCTCGTCGCTGATAAAAAATGGCTTTAAATAAATGTATACGTCCGTATATCTCTCGATGACCTCTTCTTCCTTGAATGCGCTTTCGGGCAGGACGAATAATGAAATATGAAATCGCACGTGCATATAGCCATACATCAGATAAAAGGTATATTTAATTTTACGGTCTATGGAAACGACATAGTGATAGAGGTGGGTCCCGTTTTCAAGTCTGTAGACCTGCTCTTTCTTCGTGCCTTCTTTTTCAGAAGTCGGCACCTCCGTCCAGTACGTGCCTGTCTGGACATAGGCCGTGACCCGGGGATGCGTCACATAAACGGGTTCATCAGCCACATTGTCCACTTTGATCACGGCTTCGTACTGCTCCTGCTGATTTTTAATATCCCATGCATCATGTATGTCAGGGAATACCATGAAAAAAGCAAGTTTTTCGAGACGCTCTTTTTTCGCCTCTTTTTCCCTGATGATCGAATCCTGCCTGTACCCTACATAGTAATCCGCTAAAAAGACCGCACAGAGGACCGCAATGATAATAATTATCGTTTTTCTCTTCTTTCTTAAGGCTCCCGGTAGTTTCATTACATCGCCTTTTGGTAATCAAGAACCTGAAGAGATCTCCGAACAAGAGTTGTCCACAGTCCCGAATCAGATTAATTTATGTTGGCTCTCTTTTCAGTACACGAAATTTAAGTTCTGCAAAGTTCACCATCATTTATTTATTGGTTTATTTTTGTTTCATTCCAGTTTCTGAATGACGTAATCGGCATATAAAAAGGAACTTTCGTTTCTCCAAAATCTATGACGTTTCTGATATCCTGATCGCTCAGATAATAAGGTTTCAGATAGACATATGATGACGAACGCCTCTCAACAACTTCCCCTTCCTTGAAACCGCTTTCAGGCACTACGTACATAAAAACATAAAAATGAACATGCATATATTTTCTTATTAAGTATTCGTTATAGGGCAGGTCGCGGCTGATCCTGATGTATTTTTTGAAGAGACTCTGGTCTTCCGGCTCGATTTTATAGACCTGCTCCTCTTTCTTGTTTTTGTCATCCTTTACGGGGACCTCGGTCCAGGAAATAGTCCCCGTCTGGACGAAGGCTTTCACCACCGGCGGTGATATATAAATGGGCTCGTCGGAGACATTGTCTGTTCTCAGCCATACTTCGTATTCCTCGGTCAGCCCGATATCCGGGGTGGGTTTAATGTCCCGGATATCCGCCGAAAGCATGTAAAAAGCCTTCGTCTCGAGATCCTTGATCCTCGCTTCCTTTTCCCTGATGATCCTTTCCTGCTGTATTCCGACATAATAATCAATCAGGACTACGATGAATATGACCCCGAAAACTGCCGACACCATAATTATCCTTCGCTTTACAGCAGATGCCGTCCAATTCATTTTATTCTCCCGCCGTTTCGTTCATCGGTAGAGTTATCAGGCAGGCTCGCAGGAACATACTTCATCCACGAGTCTTCCGTCCTTCATATGCAGAAGACGATCGGCATGTTCCGATATCTCCAGGTCATGTGTAGAATACAAAATGGTAATACCCTTCTCGTCGGTCAGTTTTCTGAAGGTTTTTATGACAAACAACCTGTTTTCCCTGTCGAGATTTGCAGTGGGCTCATCCGCAAGAATCATCAAGGGTCGTGTTATCAGG
>JBECKU010000231.1:0-5892 GCA_040235385.1 Candidatus Sulfobium sp.
GAATCAACCCGTCTGATTCATTCCGGTCCATAGGTTCCGAACCTCCGTTTGCGAAGGAAAGAGATTATGTCATGAGGAGCCCTAAGGTCCTCCAGGTAAAGTATATTTTATAGCATCTCAAAGTTGAAAAGATATCCATATTGAAATGAAGCCGACCCGGCCGGAATTTTGAGTGCACCCGTTTTGTTTACCTCAACTTTGCACCTGATAACCGTCAGCGTTTAGCCACTTGCATATAATCAGGGATTCACCGACAAGTCGATAGCTACCGTAAGCTGCAACCCTATGAAGAATACAGCCGGAATAGAACCCTATAAAGAATGGGAGGGTTATTGCAGCCTTTCGACAGTGCCTTTTGGTTTTCTCTTCTCAGCACGTAGGGGAAGTTGTTGTCACCAGTTGACGGACTTCCGTTTTTGCTGCCGTGCTTGACACGGAATGTACTTAGAGTCACGATAAATTGTGGGTAAGGTATTGAAGGTGGCGGCAATTATTGCGATCATATGCAGCGTTCTCTTTGGGGCATCAACAGTTTTGGCCGCTCATGGCAACGACATACTAGGCCTCTGGAGGAACGAAGAGCACGATGCCGTAATCGAGATTTACAAGTGTGCAGACAAATACTGCGGCAAAATCGTTTGGATCCGGGACCCGAGCTATCCGCAGAATGACCTGAGCGGCCGAGCCGGTCAGCCGAGACTGGACGACAATGACACGGATCCAAAAATGAGACAGCGGCCGATTGTCGGCTTGAAGATTATGGAGGGTTTTTCCTCCGCCGGCAAGGATGAATGGACGGGGGGAACCGTCTACGATCCGAAGAGCGGCAGGACATACCGCGGAAAGATTTATATGGTCTCACCGAACAAACTTCATTTGAGGGGATACGTGCTTTTCTCTTTTCTGGGACGAACTGCCACCTGGACGCGGGTGGACCATTAATCCACCGGTCAGACCTTTCTCAGAAGGAAGGAGTGAGCGGAAAGTCCGGCGCCGAAGGCGACCATCATACAGAGATCCCCGCGTTCTATACCGCGTGCAAGAACATTATCGAGCACAAATCACACCGTAGGTGACGACATATTCCCGTATTCAGCCAGGATGAAACGGGTCGGGCTTAATTGTTCTTCCGACAGCCCCACCTCGGCCTTAATTGTGTCGATAATTTTTCGCCTCCCGTATGAAGTGCCCAGTGTTTGACATCTTCTGCCCTGAGATAAAGGGGCTCAAGGACGTCCTTCACTACCTTTGCAGCAGCTTTCTTTACCATATGGGGAAGTCTTGTCGAAAGTTGGTTGTATAGTTGGCCGTTCCTGTGGACGTAACGTATTGCATCGCGATCCTTGGGAATATAGGAGCTCGATGACGCGATGAGTTCGAGACCTTCGGGGCGGTCCCATAGCACCGCGGCTGCGACACGGGCGGCGTTGCGACCGCAAGCCCGGCGATGCGAATCTTCCCTTCTTTTTCTTCCTCGTCCATGGCCATATAGGACCGCCTCACAGATCGTGGCGGGAACAGGTCTTATGATCTCCGTCCCCGCTACTCATAGACACTTATCCCCGAAATAAATGACCGGCGCGTCTAAATTTATTAAGTCATCACTGAATAACGAAAACTCTAATTTCCTGTACCATGATAACACAGCCCCTTCAAGTTTGTGCGTATTCCGAGTCCCCCGGGAATGGAACCGGGCAGCGGGAGCGCCGATAATTCACGGCTTCTTCAGTTGTCTTTGCTTCCTTCCCGTCAGCTCTTTTTTATTGACAATCGACTACGTCATGATAGCATTTAAGTAATTCTTATCTTTCTTGTCAGGGGAGCCACCGACTGAGATAACACTCGGTGTCCAATGATAGTCAATTGCAGGGAAAGGAGGTGATAAAAGTGAAAAGAACCGTTGCTTTTGTAGTAGCCGTGATATTCATAATCTCGGCGGCTGGAACTGCAGTCGCCATGGAACAGATTCCGAAGATCATGGTCCTCAGACTCGCAACAATGCAGAAGTTGATAGCCGGTCTTGCGCTGAGCGATTTCGATCTCGCGAAAAAGACCGCCGACAAGTTCGCCGACACCGTAAAGTCGAACACGGAAATCCTTCCTTCCGAGGGGCTCAAGGCGGCCAATACCCATCTGGAAAAGGCGATTAAAGAATTTTCAGAGGCTGTAGGAAAGAAGGACCCGGCCGAGATAACGGCGAAGTTTGGAGGCATAATAGGCGCCTGCTACGGGTGCCACGCCAAATTCAGAGACGTAAAGTAATTGACCTTGTTTCGGCCTGCCATTCTCGAAGGCGGCCGGCCGATCGCGGTTCACTCTGGATATTCGTAGGCCCGGCAATCCCTGCCGCACGTATTTCCCTTTGAAAAGAGAAGATGAATGGTGAAACGGTTCTTATCTCTGATCCTGCTGTGGGCAGCTCTGGTGACTATCACGGCATGCGCAACTCAGCAGCCGCTGGTTACGATAGGTCCTGAAAAAGGTGAAGCCGTAATCGACGTTAAGGCGAGTGATTTCAAGTTTGAGCCGAACAACATCAAGGCCTACTCTCTGTTCATAAATCGCCCTGTGCTTTGATTGATATACAATATTGTCCCATTCCGGACTGACTCCAATGTAGCCTTTTGCAGGATACGCCTTCGCGGTATCCGCCAAGGGATCCAATACTATGGGCACTGATGTCAAAAAGGACCTCAGTGACGGGTCGAACACTTCAAACACACTCTTCAATACACCGGCGTTGTGTTCTCGCGAGATAGATAGTGCCTCTCTATTTAGAGCCCGCAGGAGTAAAGACGAGGAGACTGGAGTCTTCATGTTTGCAAGTGCTGCCCCGCCAACAAGAAGGGGCAGCGCAACCAGGATCGCATTTCTCATCACGTGAGTTTTAATGGTTTTCATGAGTATCCTCCCGAACCTGATTCGGTAACGCTTATAATTGTGTTTCGATCAGCATAACACTTATCGATTAGAAGATGGGTATAATAGTAAAACAAATCGATTGTAAAATGAGTCATAAGTGGAATTATCAGGATACATAAATAAGACACGCCTGATCGATACCTTCCTGGAGCTTGTGAAGGTAAACTCACCTTCCTTTAAGGAAGGCGCGATAGGAGAGTTGCTGAGGAAGAAGCTGGAAAAGGCAGGCTGCTCTGTGGAGTTCCAGGAGTACGACGGTTCTTTTAATATCCTTGCTTTCAAGACGGGAACAATTCCCAATATACCCCCTTTGATCCTCAGCGGACATATGGATACCATAGAGCCGACCGAGGGGATCACATTTAGCGCCGAGAATGGCGTCATCCGGACTACCGGCAAAACCGTGCTGGGCGCCGATGACAAAAGCGCTCTTGCCGAGATACTGGAAGCCCTTGCGATACTTGAAGAACGGGACCTTCCTCACGGCGATCTTGAGATAGTTTTTTCTTCAGCGGAAGAGAAAGGCCTGTGCGGCGCAAAGAACCTGGAGTTCTCGAAACTGCACGGGACCCATGCCCTGGTCCTGGATTCCAGCGGACCAGTGGGCAGTTTAGTGTTTGCCGCTCCCACTCATATTACCTATGAAGTGAAAATAACGGGAAAGGCCGCTCATGCGGGTATCGAACCGGAGAAGGGTATCAGCGCCATACGCACTGCGGCAAAGATCATTTCGCGGGTCCCCGACGGGAGAATCGATGATGAAACTACCGCGAATATCGGCGTTATCAATGGAGGGACGGCAACCAATGTCGTGCCGAAAGAGACTGTTGTCAGGGGAGAGATAAGAAGCCACAATAAGGAGACCCTGAAGAGAATAAGGAGTGATATTTTCGATCATGCCCGGAGGGCGGCGAAAGAAGACCGTGCGCAGATGGAAATTTCAGAGAGCGAGGAATACAGATCTTTCAGGATTGAGGAGGACGAGCCTTTTCTCTCCTTCATGAACGGGGTTTTCCGTGACTGCGGTATCGAGCCCTCTTTGATCAAATCGGGCGGAGGGTCGGACGCCAGCGTGTTTCACGACGAAGGGATCATGGCTGTCAACCTGTCTACCGGCATGCAGGGAGCCCATTCCACTGAAGAATTCATCGAAACCAAGGATCTCGTAAACGGCTGCCTCGTTGTGCTGAAGACTGTTTTGGAATTCGGATTATTTGTAAAAAAAGGGTAGCGGAGATGACTGAAGAGGACGGCGGGCTTGAGAGGTCGATGAAGTTTTGTTTTCTCTGGGGAATCGTATCCATGTGCGCATGGGTCCTTTTTCTTTCCCTTATTGTTTCTTTCACTGTCATGAAAGATATAAATATGCTCATGCTTTTTTCTTCTTTGTCTGCCGGCTTCCTCACTCTGGGAGCATCAGCTTTTTACAGACACTCCTATATCTCTATTCTTGGCCATATAGGAGTGAGACCCGGCATTCGAAGATTTTTGCTCCTCTATGCCGACATCTTCTTAATGCCTTTTTCCTACAAGAGACTGAGAGAGGAGGTCGCTGTCTACAGACAATGTTCTCGCGTGGAAAGGTCGCCATAAATTATAGTCCCGATCGGGAAATGCCGGGCAAAGACTTTTTTCACCACGGAGACACAGAGAAAGACAAAAGATCATCCGACTATAAGACCCTTTTCTGCTATTCGCAGAAGAGCAGCTTTTCCAGGGTAATCCCAACCGCTTCGCTCAGAGCTGCGAGATCGTAGCCGCCTTCGAGGCAGAAGATAAAGGGAATATCGGGGCGGGACAGAATAATCGATTCCACGATGCTCTTCATGCCCTCGATTGTGACCCTGATGCCGGCCAGAGGGTCTTTCGCAAGAAGATCATATCCGGCGGATACCAGCATGATATCCGGCTGGAAATCCTTTACCAGGCCGGGGAGAAAATCATGGTATGCGACGAAATAATCCTTGTCTCCGGAGCCATGATGCATAGGTATGTTGTACGTAAATCCTTTCCCCTTTCCCCGCCCTCTCTCCGAGTCCTGTCCGGTGCCGGGATAATGAGGGTACTGGTGAGTACTGAAATAGAATACGCTGTCATCCTCTTCGAAAATGTGCTGTGTGCCGTTGCCATGATGAACGTCGAAATCGACAATGAATACCTTCCGGTAACCTTTTTTCTGAGCATATCTTGTGCCCACGGCAACATTGTTGAATATGCAGAATCCCATGGCGCGGTTTGCCTCAGCGTGATGTCCGGGTGGGCGCACTGCACAAAATGCCCTGTCCAATGTACCTTTTCTGCACCGGTCAACTGCTTCGATCACAGCACCTGCCGCAAATAAGGCAGTATCAGCGGATCGCTCAGAAATAAAGGTGTCCGCATCGCAGTATCCTGAGGAGCGCAGTACTTTTTCATAATAAGCTTCTGTATGTACGGACAGTATATCGGCTTTTTCAGCTCTTCTCGGTTTAACATGGACGATTTTATCCCACAACCCATTCCGCTTGAGATAGTCATTTATGGCGATAAGCCGCTCTTTCGATTCGGGATGGCCGACCGGAGTTTCATGGAGAAGGAAAATATCATCATATATGAAGCCGACTTTTTTCATCTGCATCATTTTATCATAGCGCCCCGATAATAGTAAGGCAGGCTTTAAGCTCATGCACGATGAATGATGATATTATTTTATTAATAATGTTTGGTAATATGGCGAAATTTCGGTGAAGGCGTACAACCGTATTAACAGCCCTCGGGTAGTCTGTACATTTTTTGGTCGTTATTCCCGCGATGTTCGGTGCGACTCTGCGCGACCCGCTTCGGGTGGGAATCCCTTTTTTATCCGCATAAATTTGATCGTGAATGGAAGCTTTACATGGGGCGGAATTGTATGATGAGTTAACGACAGAAAAAATTGGATTTCCGCTTGCGCGTGAACGACTTACAACAATCTGAAATTGGGTGAACTTC
>JBECKU010000344.1:0-2577 GCA_040235385.1 Candidatus Sulfobium sp.
AATCAATACGGTCTTCGTTACTGCCGGTATTACATTTGCTCTCGGAGGAAAAAGGGCCGTAGCCGCACCTCCGCCTCCACCAGCGCCTGAGCCTCCGCCTCCACCTCCCCCGCCGGCGCAACCAAAACCGGCGCCGGAACCGACGCCGCCGCCGCCACCGCCGCCACCGGCTCCCGTGAGGGTGATCCTTGAAGATATCCATTTTGAGTTCGATAAGGCGACACTCACTGATGTTGCACGGAATATCCTGGACGAGAACATCCAGACTATCAAGGAAAATCCGGGGATCGAGGTCCAGATCGAAGGCCATGCGTGCGCGCACGGTCCCGAGGATTACAACATGGCATTGAGCGAGAGGAGAGCTAATGCCGTTAAAGAGTATCTCATCCAGAAGGGTATTTCACCCGATCGCCTGACGACCATAAGCTACGGCGAGACAAGACTTGCAATGCCTGAGATCCCTACTCCTTACAATAAACAGTCCAAGGAAGCCAAGGCGAACAGGAGAGTTCATTTTGAAGTCATTGTGAAATAGGCAGGAAGAAAGAGGAAAAGAAAAGCGACACCCTCCCGCCGATGTGGACAGCGGGAGGGTGCCCTTCTGAAAGTACATGCATCATATTCGCAGGGATTTCACTCGAATCGCGTTCACAGCCGGTCGTCCCTCAGAGGCATCGGGGTCGGGATTTTTCCCCCGGATGATCCTCTTTTGCCTTTCTTTGTTCTTCATATCTTCCTGCGCTGTAAAAGAAATACCTCCTTCTACCGAGGTCCCTTCCGGGCCGCCGCCTTTGCCTCAAGCGGAACCCGCAGCGCACAAACGCTATAAGACGGTCCTGAATTGCAGCGACGATACGAATATTTTATTTAACCGATGCGGTATAGAAGCTCTGCCTTTTATCAGGACGGTATTTTTCGATATCGACGGCGATGGGGTCCAGGAGATGATCGCAGGCAATAAGGACGGTTCACTGCGTCTTTACAGGAATCACGGGACCATGACCGCTCCTGCCTGGTGTGTTGCAGATGACTATTTTCGGGGCATAAGTGCGGGAGCTTTTTCCGTCCCCGCCGCCGGTGACATCGACCGAGACGGCAAACCGGAGATCGTTGTGGGCACCGGAGGTTTTTCGTCCGATTCAGGAAGGGTGCTTTTTTATAAAAACTCCGGTACGCAGTTAAGTCCCATATGGGAAAAGATAACCATACCCGGGATCAGGGTGGGGAATGACGCCACACCTGCGCTTTTCGATGTCGATGATGACGGAGACCTCGATCTCATCGTCGGAAATTCGGCGGGAAGGCTCTTTCTTTTCCGCAATACTTTAAAAGATGGAGAGCGGTTTTTCGAGAGGGACAGAAGCTATTTCAAGGGAATAAGCCTCGGCATGTACGCTGTCCCCGCTGCGGTTTCATATGGTAAAAAGGATGTCATCATTGCAGGAAACAGTCTGGGGAAGCTCTATCTTATCGAGAGAAACGGCGGAGAAAGATCTGACTGGAAAAAATCGACGCTCCATCTTTCTGTGAGCTGCTTCGCTGCGCCTGCTTTCATGGAAAATACCGGCCGGGACCGAAAAGATCTGGTTGTGTCGGACTGTGACGGCCGGTTGTATTATTTCAAAAACCGGGACGGGTACCGGGAATGGGAGGAACTGCCGCTCTTTTTCAATGAGAGGATCCTTCCGGGACCCGTCTCTGCGCCCGCAGTGACAAAGATTGACGGTAAGTCGTATATGGTTGTTGGAAACATATACGGTGAGCTGAAGCTTTTCGAATTCATGCCTTCATCGAAAGGATTGCCATGGACAGAGAAGTACGGATTTTTTGGGGATATCAAGCTGCCCGGTTTTTCGAGAGGGGTCCTTACTGTCTGGGAGGGCAGGTACCTGCTCATCACGGGACAGCAGAACGGGCTTTTAAAGGCTTTCATAAATGACGGCAACCTGGAGACCCCATCATCCTGGACTGAACTGGAGGGCTTTTTCGACTCGGTTCCGCCCTGCATGCATGCAGCTCCCTTTGTCTTCGACATCGATGATGACGGCAAATGGGAGCTGATCGTCGGCGCCGCCGACGGGGTCGTAAAAGGGTTCCGGTATACATATGGGGAAAATGGAAATCCGGTATGGAACGAAATCGACGAGATGTTTAAGTACGTAAGAGTCGGACGTTTCGCGACACCCGCGCTCTTCCGCAACGAGGGAAGGCTGTATCTGCTCATTGGTCAGCAGGACGGGCGGATAACCAAGTTCATGACCTATATGACTGAGACCGGCCCTGTTTTTTTCGGGGACGGCATGCTCGATCATGTCAGGGTACGCAACCATAGATCGCCCTCTGTCATCGAAAAGGACGGCAGGATAGAACTGTCCGTAGGCGACTATGACGGCAACCTTGAGCACTATATTTGCGAAAAGAACCTTGTGGAGATCAGACTTAACCGGCCATAAACCTGCCGGATAAAGTATTTTATTCCATTCCGCTCCTCTCCGGGACCTTATCCTTCTGACTTACTCGCTTCACTAATAATTCATATTCATAGTGATATAATAATTAAGAAACAATGCATAATGA
>JBECKU010000063.1:0-11669 GCA_040235385.1 Candidatus Sulfobium sp.
TTTTTAGTCTAGATTTTCTCCGTTTATTCTAATATTTCACTCTTTTATTGTAATTTACTTCGTTTTTTATTATCCTACTTCTATGTTTGACCTCAGGCAGGTATCAATTTTTTCAACCTTGTCACCGCAGGAAGTAAAAGAAATTCAACCCTATGTGCGTGTGGAACGATACAAAAAGAAAGAATCAATTTTTTCGGAAGGCGATCCATCCGACTGGCTTTATATCGTAAGAACAGGAAAAGTGAAGATCACCAAGATATCTCACGAAGGCAAAGAGATAATCCTGGAAGTTATTTCCCCGATGGATTTCTTCGGAGGAATAGCGGTCATGAGGGGATTCCCCTACCCGGCCAATGCTGTCGCCATGGAAAATACCGAGCTGCTCAAGATATCCAGAAAAAACCTGCTGCATATAATGGACCGCTTTCCGGGTCTTATGTATTGCTTGGCGACCAATATCGGAGACCGCATCAAAGGGTCCCATGAGACCCTCAAGAGTATAGCTCTTGAGAAAGTGGAGTCGCGGATCGCCTCACTCCTTATCAAGCTGTCGGACAAGGCCGGCGAAAAGACGCCTGAGGGTGTCCTTATAAATATGAGGCTTACAAAACAGGATATAGCGGAGATGGTCGGTACCACCGTGGAAACATCCATACGGACAATGAGCAAACTGAAGAAGATCGGCCTCGTATCCTCAAAAACCGGCAAAATACTGATAAAGGACCTTGCAAAGCTCAGGTCACTGACATGATCAAGCCCTAAAGACGGCAATTGATCGCCCAAAGAGAAACAATTCGGTTCTTCTTTAAAGCTCCCTGTTTGCCTGTGACGCCTCCGGAGGCGTAAGCCTTTGCGTTCTTAGCGGCTTTGCGCGAGACTGTTTTTTGTGCGAATTCAGTGTGCTTCCTTAGGTAACAGTGTTGCAAGCATATTATAGAAGAAAAGAAATATCGAGAATATTTCTATTATGCCGAAAAGTATCGTCAGGAGATGGTTCACGGGGACCGGATAGTAGATGGTTAAAACATAAAAAAGAAGCATTCCCACCAGACCTATATTCGCTGTCCAGAAATGCAACTGACCCAGTCCCGGGTATTTTAACGGCCTGCCTGAAAACCGGGGCAGTACGTGGTAGCCGACCCCATATATCATCATAGATACCCATCCGAGCAGATTGAGATGGGAATGCACGAACTTGAGGGTCATAAACGATTGTCTCCACAACATCGCTATCCCAAGCAATGACGACAGACCCAGATAAACTATGCTGACAATAATAAAATTTCTCACGAATTTGTCCATTTTTTCCTCCTTAAGAAGTCCTGTTTCTGCTTTCAGTATACATCCGCGTTCCCGTGCAATCTATGACCGGTGTCATAGGCTTCCGTCCCGGGAATTTATTTAGAAAATATCCGTATGACGTGCGTCATAAAATTCTTTAATCTCCCGTCTTATACTGGAGTCAGGATGTGAACTTAAACGAAGGAGGAAACGATGAACACGACAAAGAAGCAGGTTACGAAAGATTCCGTCATAGGAGATGTAATTAGAGAACACCCCGGCGCGAGGGAAATTATTCAGAAGTACTTCGGGGGCGGCTGTTTCACCTGCCCCGGGATAAATATGGAATCCATATCGTTCGGCTCCATGATGCACAATCTGGACCCTGAAAAGATAGTTGACGAAATAAACGCCCTGGAGGAATAATCATGTCGGCAAAATGTTTTGTATGCGGCGTTACGGACAAAGAGCGGGTTTGTCTTAAATGCGTATCTGAAGGAGCTGAAAAATATGTCTGCGTGAGATGTCTTCCCATTCTTATTCACGGCGGACATTAATAAACTGCTTAAAGCTTCGATAAAAAAATTACAAAGAGGCTTTACACTCCAGTTGCATTGCAGAGGATGCCGACATGCCGGAAAGCCTTTATAACACGACAGAAACCGGAGCTTTATATACTTCCGCCGGACTCGACACCTGATGTAATCCAGAGAAGGTGCGCTGGTCACCTGTTCGAAGGGATCAAAGGTGTCGTAATAAAGCCTTCCTGTCATATCAGCATCCCCTGTTTGACAATGTTTCTGCAATGTTAGGCTTTACATCTCCCTTCTCTGACTGCCTTCAAGAGATTGAGGGCCTTCTTCAGCGAGACTGACGCAATGCCTGTTTCCTGTATAAAGGATAAGATAATATATAAAGAGCCTTCATATGAGGAAAATCGGCGTACATACATCTATCTCGGGCGGCCTATGCAAAGGGCTGGAAAGGGCCAAAGCGCTTGGATGTACGACCTTGCAGATATTTTCGCATAATCCGAGGGGCTGGTCGCTGAAACAGAGACCGACCACAGAAAGCGCCTCTTTCAGGGAATTAAAGGAAGCATACGGGATATCTCCCGTCTTCATCCTTACATCCTATCTGATCAATCTCGCTACCCCCAACCGTCTCCTGCGAAGCAAATCCCTGGAAATGACAGCTTTTGAACTGGATCTCGCAGATGCTATCGGTGCAGAATATGTAGTGATTCATCCCGGGAGCGCTTCGGGTGAGGCTCCTGCTGCCTCAAGGGACAGGATCATTTCATGCCTTAGTCGATTATCACGCGGCGGGGAATGGAAATCACGGCTCCTTCTGGAAAATACCGCGGGCCGAAGGGGCGACGCGGCTTCGCGGATTCCGGAAATCGCCGAAGTGCTGGCAGGGGACCGCTCGTCGGTCGTATCCGGGCTTTGCATCGATACCTGTCACGCCTTTGCCGCCGGGTACGATATCAGCACTCGGGAGGGCCTGGCGCTAATGGTTTCCGAGATACATCGTTACTGCGCAGGGAAAATCAGGTTGCTTCATCTCAACGATTCGAAGGGTAACGCCGGGTCGGGAATCGACAGACATGAACACCTGGGAAGAGGCAGAATAGGATTGGCCGGGCTTCAAAACATCATCAGCCATCCGGACTTTTCCGATATTCCAGTTATTTTGGAAACTCCGAAGAAATCCGAGAGGGATGATCCGATGAATTTGAAGATATTCAGAGCGCTCATGGATTCTGGTGAACCATACAAGAAGGTCTGATCTGCGTTCATCAGCGGGTAATTTCTTTTCTCCATCCCATACCTTCCTTCTCAAAAACCTCTCGACAAAATTAAACAATTTATCATTGAAATGAAACAAACGTATATTATTTGCATTCAGAGAGCCTTATATTTGTATTCGGTTGCGTCAACAATCAGATCAACCGTATAAATTTAATGTGAATTCGTTTATCAAGAAGTATCAAAGATTAGGCTTTAAATCAACGTTCGTTTAACAAAAAATGCTATTCGTATTTAAATGTCATTTTTTTGTTGACAAATATCGAGAGTCTGTTGTATAAATACATACAGAATGTCTAAGCAAGCGCGGGATACATTAAAAAGTCTCTTTTCATCATCTATAAGAGCCGACCTGCTCGCTCTTTTATTAAATAATCCCGAAGAAAAATTTTACGTAAGAGAGATCGCGACCCTTCTAAGAAAAAATCCTTCCGGCGTCAAAAGGGAACTGGACAACCTCGAAAAAATGGGAATACAGAGCAGCAAGAAAGTCGCTAATTTAAAGTATTTTCAGGCCGAAAAAGCATCTCCTCTTTTCGCCGAATTAAAAAATCTCATCGCAAAATCTCTCGGCGCTTCCGGCGCACTGAAGACTTTGCTGAAAACTTCCGGCGCCAAACTCGCGTTCGTTTACGGCCCTTATACTGAGAGTGAAGATTCAGACGCCATAGACCTCTTTCTTGTAGGGCAAACCGGTTCCATTGTCGACGGATTGAGGGATATCGAAGAAAAATTCAGCAAGAAGATCAATATCACGGAAATGAGCGAAGCAGACTTTAAGGGTAAACGGGAGAGCGGCGATGTCGAACTCGAAAAGCTCCTGTCAGGAAACAAAATAATGCTGATAGGGAAGCTTTAACCCAATATTCCCCTGCTTGAGGGGATGGAAAGGTGGTGAAAAACATGGCAGTTAAGAAAAAAGCGGCAGCTAAAAAGCCGGCCGCAAAAAAACCGGCCGCAAAAAAACCGGCGGCTAAGAAGCCGGCTGCGAAGAAGGCCCCTGCTAAGAAGGCGCCTGCTAAGAAAGCCCCCGCAAAGAAGAAAAAATAGGTCGGGCGAGTGATGTTCATTCTCAGGCTGGGGAACTGCCATTCTCCAGCCTCTTTTTTTTTGAGATTATATTAGCACAATCCTGCGGAAATTGGGGAGATTTTTGATAGATACGATAAGTCTTTGATATTTAAGTATTTATTTGAAGTATGTGGCTGGAAGTCATCCGTTCTTCGAGTGTTATGTCCCATACGTCCGGGGTTGAAAGCAATTTTTTTAGGAACTTTACATTGCTGGAATGACCTGATTTATTGGCAATAACATGACCGTAGATAGGGAAGCCCACAAGAGAAAGGTCCCCAATCGAATCAAGAACTTTATGCCGGACAAATTCATCCCTGAACCGGAGTCCCGAGGCATTCAGCACCCCGGCTTCGCCGAGTATAATGGCATTGTCAAGCGAGCCGCCTTTTGCGTATCCGTTGGTCCTTAAGTATTCAATGTCCTTGAGAAAACCGAATGTCCTCGCAGGAGCGATCTCACGCATAAAAGATTCTTCGTTGATTTCCAGGCTGAGCCTTTGCTCTCCGAAACCGTAATGATTGAAGTAGATGCTGTATGTTATTCTTCTTCCGTTATAAGGCAGCGCAACGATTTTGGAATGTCCGTCTTCAAACATTACCGGTCTCTTGATCCTCAAATAGGGTCTCTTTTTCCCCTGTTTTGCAATACCGGCGGAAAGGATGATATTTATCAGTTCCGTTGAACTCCCATCCAGGATAGGGATCTCCGGACCGTTCACTTCGATGGTTATGTTGTCTATTCCAAGCCCCGCAAGCGCAGCCATGATGTGTTCCACCGTCCTTATCTTGACCCCGTTTCTGCCGATCGTCGTGGCGAAAGCCGTATCGATGACCGAGCCGACGTGCGCTTTGATGACCGTATCCCTGTCGGTCCTGATAAAAGTCACCCCGGTGTCACGGGAAGCGGGTTTTAAAACCACTGAGGAATGCTTGCCTGTATGCAGGCCTATTCCTTCAAAGGACACCTCGCTCTGAATCGTTCTTTGTGATCGCATAATAATAAATCGAAAGCAAATAAGATGCCAAATAAGATTTGTTTATTTATTGGTACTCCCTATCGCCCATGTGTTGATAAATGTCCTCAGTTGTATACTGTTCGACACACTCTTGTTCTCCCTTATTTCTCATAAGCACCCCCGACCACTATTTCCGGGATCCTTAAAGTTGGAAGAGCATCAGTCACCGGAACACCCTGGGAGTCCTTGCCGCAGGTGCCGATGGAAAACCCAAGGTCATCACCCACCATATCAATCGCTTTCAGGATTTCCGGACCGTTCCCGGTAAGAGTCGCCCCCCTGACAGGCTCGCCCACACACCCTTTTTCTATGAGATAGCCTTCCTGCACGTCGAAGACAAAATCTCCGGTGACGGTGTTTACTTGTCCTCCCCCCATCTTCCGCACCAGCAAACCTCTATCGAGAGAGGCAACGATACTGTCAGGGGAAGTTGCCCCTTCAGCGATGAAAGTATTCGTCATCCTCGGAATAGGTCTGCTCCGGTATGATTCACGTCTGCCGTTACCGGTGGAAGGCACCCCGTCTTTCAGTGCGGACAGCCTGTCGTACATATACCCCCGGAGAATTCCGTTTTCGACAAGCACCGTTCTCTGAGAAGGTGTGCCCTCGTCATCGAATCTGAATGACCCTCTTTTCTGAGGAAGGCTGGAATCATCTATCACCGTTATCAATTCTGAAGCGATCCGGGTTCCAATCTTCCCGGAAAACACCGATAGGCCCTGCTGTGCAAGATCAGCTTCGAGGCCGTGCCCGATCGCTTCGTGTATCATGGTCCCGCCGGCCATTGACGATATCACTACGGGCATGCGCCCGCCCGGAGCCCTTTTTGCACCGAGCATCATCACCGCCCGTCTCGCGACATCGAGGGTGAGTTGCTCTATATCTTTCTCCTCGAAGAGTTCAAAACCGATAAACCCTCCGACCGACTCGGAACCGGTCTGGATGACCCCGCCTTCAGATGCCACTGCCTGGACAACCGCCGTTGTATAGACCCTTTCATCTTCAGCGATCAGACCGTCGGACGTAGCGACCATGACATCCTGAACCATATCCCGATAGACGGCGGTCACCTGTTTTATCCTGGCATCATATTTCCGCCCAACCGCATCGGCCTTTTTTATGAGTGCGGTCTTTCTGTCGGTGGGCACATTAGAAGGAAAGAGTCTCACATGAAAATCGACCGCGGGTTTCCTCACGCTCATATCGAGGATGGCGTTATTCGGTGCAGCCTGCGCCACCCTGCAGACCTCACCGGCGCACGCCATCAGGGCTTCTTCAGAAAGATCATTGGTAAACGAATAAACTGTTTTAGCCCCGTAAATAAGCCGGATGCCCGCGCCGGCCTCCATACCAACCAAGTTCTTTTCCAACCGGCCGTCGTCGAAAACCAACGAAGTCTGACGCCGGCGCTCGATGAAAACATCGGCGTATTCTCCCCCGTGAAAGAGGGCCTTCCTGATCACTTTCGAGAATAACTCTTTTTCAACCATAAACTCCCTTTTCGGTCAAACACTTACCTTACGATCCCCCTATTTAGAGGCTGTGTACAAACTGCTTGAATTACAAAAATGGCTGTCATTCCCGTTCTCCTCTGTCGCCCCCACACTCAGGCGGGTTCGCCGAGGAGAAGAGGATGACCGGACAAGCCTGAATGACGGAACGACAGCAAAAATCTCGATTTTCCACAGAGCATCTATTTTAAAAAAATATTGATTATTATATCATTAAACCTGAAGGAGAAGCATTTATGCACACGTTTGGAGTAATCAGCGGTAGCGGTTTATACGAAATACCCGGCCTCGAGATCGAAGACCGGGTAGTCATCGATACGCCTTACGGAGAAGCATCGGACCATTACATCACGGGCAGATTGTCCGGGAAAAAAGTGGTCTTCCTTCCCAGGCACGGATCCGGGCATCGAATTCAGCCTCACAAAATCAACTACCGGGCAAACATATGGGGATTCCGGAAGCTAGGGGCAGAAAGGCTTATTTCGATCGGCGCGACCGGAGGCATCCGCGAGACAATGAGACCCGGGTCCATCAGCGTTCCCGATCAGATAATCGATACAACGAGCGGACGGTTATCCACTTTTTATGATGGGGAGGAAGTCGTCCACGTCGACTTTACTGAACCCTTCTGCCCGGATTTGAGGGGCTATATTATTGAAGCCGGCGCCAGAAGCGGGGTTGCGCTTGTTGATGCCGGGACGTATATCTGTGTGAACGGCCCCCGACTGGAAACGGCTGCCGAGATCAAGACGTTTTCCCTGTGGGGGGGAGATATAGTCGGCATGACAATAATGCCGGAAGCGGCTCTCGCTCGAGAGTTGGGGATATGTTATGGAGGTATCTCTGTCGTAACGAATTTTGCCGCCGGTGTCCATGAAGGGAAACTTACAGTATCTGAGGTGACCGGGACAATGCGGTCCACCGAAGAAAAACTGGGACGGCTCCTGCATGAATTGTTTGCAATAAAATTCACCCGAAGGTCCTGTTCCTGCAAGCACTCTCTTGAAGATGCCGGAGCATCACACCTATGATTCTTTCTTCTTTTTTCCCTGACCTTGCCAGAGATAGCTCGGAGCGAAGCGCATCGCCGGAACCAAAATGCATTTTTATCATAGAGACACAGAGAGCGCAGAGAGTGTTTATATATTTCTGCTGAGAGGGCAGAAATATATATCCTAACGTTGCAGAAACATTGTCAAACGGGGGATGCTGATATGACAGGAAGGCTTTATTACGACACCTTTGATCCCTTCGAACAGGTGACCGGCGCACCTTCTCCGGATTACATCTGTTGTTAAGTCCGCGGAAGTATATAAAGCTCCGGTTTCTGTCGTGTTATAAAGGCTTCCCGGCATGTCGGCACCCCCTGCAATGCAACTGGAGTGTATATACTGACAAGAGGAGAGCTTTTTTGTCTTCCGGCCGACCACCTAAAACAAAATCCACTAAATCTCTGAGTACTCCGCGTCTTTGCGGTGATGCATCCAATTTTTTTTGAGCAATACCCATATTCTTCGGGTTAAAATAACGGCATGCAAACAATTCTTCTGGTCGAAGACAAGGAATCGATGGCGCAGATGTTAAAAGAAACCCTCGAAACAGAAGGCTATGGGATTGTCATTGCGAAAGATGGTGCAGAAGGAATCCGCCGCATCAGGGACAGCAGGGTCGACCTCGTCTTGTCAGACCTGAAGTTGCCCCAAAAAGACGGCATTGAGGTCCTCAGAGAATCGAAACTGGTGAATCCACTAACCCCCGTAATCGTCATGACCGCTTTCGGGACGGTGGAAACCGCCGTGACAGCGATGAAAGAAGGCGCTTTTGATTTCATAACCAAACCTTTTGACACCGACCATCTCCTTCTTTTAATCGACAGGGCGCTGACAACAAGAAGGCTCCAGACGGAAAATATTCTCTTGAAGGAAGAGTTGGCTCAAAAATATGGGACTCGTCCGATTATCGGAAGAAGTAGTGGCATCGCAGAGGTGGCCCAGAAAATCCAGAAAGTCGCACCCGGAAAAACCACGGTGCTCCTGCTCGGCGAAAGCGGCACCGGGAAAGAGCTTTTTGCAAGAGCACTCCATGCCCTCAGTCCGAGATGCGATTATCCTTTTGTCGCGATCAATTGCGCCGCTATCCCCCGCGATCTTCTCGAGAGTGAATTATTCGGTCATGAAAAGGGATCTTTTACCGGAGCCGAAGCGAGAAAAATAGGTAAGTTTGAACTCGCCGACAACGGGACTATATTTCTTGACGAAATCGCCGAAATGGACATGTCGCTACAGGCGAAGCTTCTTCGCGTGATACAGGAAGGCGAGATCGAGCGACTCGGCGGTCTGAAATCCGTGAAGGTCGACGTGCGGATAGTTGCAGCCAGCAACAGGGACATAGAAAAGGCGGTAGAAGAGAACCGTTTAAGGGAGGACCTTTTCTACCGCCTTAATGTATTTCCCATCGAAATCCCTCCGCTCAGGGAAAGGAAGGAGGACATACCCCCGCTCGTGGAGTTCTTCATGAAAAATTATTCCGCCGAGCTGAATACTCCTGTGCGGGATATTGCACCGGATGCCCTGGATTTTCTCATGAAGCTGTCCTGGAAAGGAAATGTGCGCGAATTGGAAAACTGTATCGAGAGGGCTATTATCCTGTGTGAGGGACATACCATTACACCTGATCACATAACAGCGAACAAACGATCCTCTCCGGAATCGTCCTTACAGCAAATTCCCATGGACGGACCTTTGGAGGCTTCAGCGAAAGAGGCGACAAGGATCGCCGAAACTCAAAGAATTGTTCTGGCCCTTAGAGAAACCCGCGGAAATAAGAGCAGGGCCTCTGAACTCCTGCAGGTCAGTTACAAGACGCTGCTGACCAAGATTAAAGAATACGGAATCGAATCGTGAAATAGCGGTTTCCTCTATTTCTTGACAGCGTAAAAGCTCCGGAACTATTATAAATGTTGATATAATCGGCGGACACTGAGTATATAAGTAAATTTATTTATCTTTCAGGATAAAGTTCCCGGAGGTTTTTCGTGGCTGGACATTCCAAATGGGCGCAGATCAAACACAAGAAAGCCCATACCGACGCAAAAAGAGGCAAGGTTTTTACCAAGATTGTCAAGGAGATAGCAGTAGCGGCAAAGCTGGGCGGGGGAGACCCTGCCGGCAATCCCAGACTTCGCACGGCAATAGAGAGCGCAAAAGAAGTCAATATGCCGCACGACAATATAAAGAAAGCGATCATGAAAGGCACCGGCGAACTCCCGGGGGTTGTCTATGAAGAGTACATATACGAGGGATACGGACCTTCAGGTGTTGCCGTCATGATCGAGGTCATGACCGACAACAAGAACAGGACCGTTCCGGAAATAAGGCACATCATGTCCAAGAGCGGCGGGAGTCTCGGTGAAACGGGATGTGTCTCCTGGCTGTTTGATAAGAAAGGTTATATCCTGGTAGACAAGTCGAAGGCATCCGAAGACGCTGTAATGGCTTTGGCCCTCGAAGCCGGGGCCGAGGATATGAAAAACGATCCCGGAGAAGACAACTTCGAGATAATCACGGACCCGGAAGACTTTTCAGCCGTAAAAAGCGCAATTGAAAAAACTTCTATCACGATCGAATCTGCCGATATCACGATGCTTCCAAAAAACTATGTAGTCCTGGACGAAAAGGGGGCGGAACAGATGTTGAGGCTCATGGAAGCCCTCGAGGACCATGATGACGTTCAGAATGTCTATGCCAATTTCGATATCCCTGATGAAGTTGCGGAAAAGGTCGGGAAATGACATCCCTTTGGCCGCTATTCGGCATGCTCACTTGAAATAATGTCCCGCCGTATTTATTATAAATACTCATAGAATGGGTAATTCTCTCAGTGCCACATTCAAACGCCGGTTCATAGCAGGCCTTTTTGTCTCTATTCCTGCGATCATCACGGTACTTGTGATCGGATGGTTTTTCAGGTTCGTCGACGGTCTGCTTGAACCCGTGTATTTCAAGATTCTCGGGTATCATACCCCGGGCCTCGGATTTCTCTCTGCAGTCGTTCTCGTGTTCATAGTCGGTATAGTATCTACAAACGTATTCGGGAAAAAGATTATAGAGTTTTTCGAGAGAATTTTTCTTAATATTCCTGTCTTCAAGGGTTTTTACACCGCAGTCAAACATCTCGTCGATGCCTTTTCTCCCGACAACAAGACAGTATCTTTCAAAAAATTCGTAATAATCGAATATCCCCGGGCAGGGGCTTACGCGTTCGGGTTCCTTACCAAGGAATGTATTGTCAAGGCTGGAAAAGACGGTACTGAATACTGTCTGAGGGCCGTCTACGTGCCGACAAACAATCTTTATCTCGGGGAAATCATTCTCGTGAGCGACGCCGAAGTCTTTTATACCGACATTCCTATTGATGAGGGTATCAAGATCATACTGTCGGGCGGTATCGCAACCCCCAACAGGATACAGGAGTCAGCGGCGTGAGCATCTCCTGCGTTGTTCTCGCTGCGGGAATGGGTAAGAGGATGAATTCCTCCACTCCCAAAGTCCTCCATCGGATACTGGGCACGACGATGCTCGAGTATGTTATTCGAGCTGCAGGAAGTCTAAGACCGGGCAGAATCATCATTGTTGCAGGGAAGCATATTGATTCGATCAAAGATATGGTAGACAATAAAAACATTTCCTTCTCTCTTCAGAAAGAACCGAAGGGGACCGGACACGCCCTTCTCTGCGCGCGACCCTTCGTCGGTGGCGCAGCGGACAGCATTATCGTTCTGAACGGAGACACCCCACTGATTGCGCCCAATACGCTTAAACGCTTTTTGGACCGTCACCGGCGCAGGAAAGACGTGCTTTCAGTACTCTCGTTCATGGCATCCAGGACTGATGAATACGGAAGGGTGGTAAGAAATGATTCCGGGGATATCCTGTCCATAGTAGAAGATAAAGACGCCGATGCTCATCAAAAGACGAT